>CAZDNU010000397.1:0-2519 GCA_964506865.1 uncultured Fusobacteriales bacterium
GAAGATAGTCCTAATTCTTCATGGGCATATCCTTGGGCTTTTGCAAGACATGTTAATTCAGGATTGGCTTGTGTCCCAAGTAAAAACTTGATTCGAAACATAGGTTTTGGGGAAGATGCAACTCACACTAAACGAAAAAGTAAGATAGGGCAAGTAGATCTACAGGAGTATGATTTTCCTCTTTCTAAAAACCCTGTGATGGTTGCAGATAGAAAGTATGACAGTCTTTTTCACCCACGGACGAACTTTTTTAAGAGGAGGCTGAAGAAATATAGGAAAATTGTTTTGGAAAAACTAGAGACATTAAGATAATTCATAAAAAGGATGGACTATACAGTATCTGGATTTAAAGAGAAAACTAATGAGTTAGAGGAAGTTTTTTCAGGAATTGAAAAATTCCCATATGTTTCTGCCTATGTGCACGGAAGTTGGGCAGATAATACAAGAACAGTTTTCTCTGATCTAGACGATTTGCTCATAATAAACTATAGTCAGATGGGGTTTTGGATGAGAATGAGATTGAAATTTTTACTTAATAAAATACATGTCCGTTTCATTCAAATAGATCCTCTTCAACATCATGGTCATTGGAAGATATCTTCTGAGGAGCTAAATGATTATGACGAATCATATATGCCGATCTTTGTCCTAGAGGAAGCAATTCGTATCCAAGGAGAAAAAATAATAAAGACAAAGCTCAATGAAAAGAAAACTAGATATGGACTAATAAAGAACTTAGGTGTCACTATAGAGAATATCAAAGGGTTGAGTTCTAAATATCAAGAAGACAATATAAATGAATATGAAATGAAACAATTGATAGGGTCATTTTTTTTAGTTTGTCCATATATCTTTCAAATTATGGGGAAACGAATTCAGAAAAGGGAGGCTATAAATAGGGCGAGGGAGATTTTTTCAATAGAGTCGTGTATTCTTATAAAGAAATGTTCATTGATTAGGGAAAATTGGAGTATAGATTTGGGTGACGTTCGTTATAAGATATTAAGATTTATTACAAAAATTATTATATTCCCTCGAATATATACATTCTTAGTTAAAAGGATTGCTCCCAAATTTGATCGTGATAAATACCCCATTTTAGAAGGAGCAGAAATAAAAACAATGGTAAAAGAATTAGAGGAGTATTATGAAAGATACAAAAATGATTAATATAGAAAATGATTTAAGAGATGACTTGCCTTTGTCAGCGTATGAAGAAGCCTCAGGAGAGTTTATTAATCTCTGTGAAGAAAGTGGTATTTCTAAAAGCAATATAGCATTTTTTGGTGGTATAAATAATCCAGGGATATCAGATCTAGACCTTCTGGTAGTTTCCTCAATAAAAAATTTAGAATTATTAGATAGTAAATTTAATCAATTATGTCTAACTTCTCCCAATTTTAAATACATTTTCTGGCATTCTCCTGTGTATTTACTTGAAACTTGTGCGAATTACTCGAAATATCTTCATTCTTTGGTTTCACTTACTCCGGTCGCGGAGAATAGTTTTCTCTCCAGAATGAATTTTGGGATAAGTGTTAGAGATAGAGATATTTTGAATATTTATTGGTTTTGTTTTTTACTAATTGTTTTTTCAAAAGTTCTTTCAAAGAAAATTAAGGGAAAGCCAATTAGTCTTAGATTGATATTACTTATTTATAAAAACTTGTTTTATTCATATAAACTCTTTAGCTATCAGATAGAGAAAGTTCCTTTTTTGTCTTCGGATGAAATAAGAGACTATGTACTTAGAAACAATACTAAGATGGATAAAGCTTTTATATGGGATAATTTGAGGAAATTATTTGAGGAGACTTGTAAAAACTTCGATATGTTTTGTGCGAGGGAATATCCCAAAATGGGAAATATTGGAAGACAAAGAATTTTAATCTCAGCAGGAGTTATATACTTTCTGTCTGAAAAAACTATGATTACTTGCGGCAAATTTTTAAGGAAGGTTTTTATTAATCCTGTAGCATACTCTATGTTAAGAGACTATTTGTATAGGGGGTCTTTTCCATTGAAAGAGAGTAAATATATAGAAAGTGCTGTTAACGTAGAGGAGATATACAGTAATGTTAATTTAAAATATCCATTTATAAGACCAATTCCTGAAACAGAGTTTAAAATTTTAGACAAATCTTTAATATTCCTAAATAAATTGCTAGGCTTATGAAAACCAATGAAAATATTACATATATGTAGCAATGACACTTCGGGTGGTGCTGCTAGAGCAGCATATAGACTCCATACAGGCTTGAGAAAGTCAGGTATAGATTCATATATGTTAGTACAAGATAAAAAAAGTGACGACCCATATGTAATAGGACCTAAAACAAGCATACAAAGAGGAAAGGCAATGGTAAGAAAAGGTCTAGCATCCTTACCCTTATCTATGTATCCAAACAGAAAGAAAGCATCATGGAGCTATCCTTGGTTACCAGACAATCTATATAAAACAATAAATGATATTAATCCAGATATTGTAAATCTTCATTGGATAAACAATGGATTTATGA
>CAZDNU010000398.1:0-2446 GCA_964506865.1 uncultured Fusobacteriales bacterium
TAATACCATCAGAAGAAGAACTAATTGAAAATTTAGTCACACCAAATCAAGATAGAATATTTTATATAAGATATGGGTTTAAATACTGTAGTATGACAATAGAGGAAATTTATCAGTTTACCAAAATAGACCGTTGGTTCTTGTATCAGTTAGACGATTTTGTGAATATAGAAAAAGAGATAGAGGACTTTAACTTGCAAACTATAACTTATGATATGATGAAGAAAGCAAAAGAAAATGGATTTTCTGATGTACAGTTAGCATATTTGCTTAGTTCACATGAAGATAAGGTTAGAGCAAAACGGCAAGAGATGGGCATAGAAGCAGTATATAAAATGGTTGATACTTGTGCAGCAGAATTTAAAGCGTATACACCATACCTGTATTCTACTTATGAAAAAGAGTGTGAGGCAGCGCCTACAAATAAGCAAAAGATCATGATATTAGGTGGTGGACCAAACAGAATTGGACAAGGTATAGAATTTGATTATTGTTGTTGTCATGCATCGTTTGCATTGCAAGAAGATGGATATGAGACTATAATGGTAAACTCAAATCCAGAAACAGTCTCAACGGATTACGATACATCAGATAGACTTTACTTTGAACCATTAACAAAAGAAGATGTATTAAATGTAATAGAAAAAGAAAAACCAGATGGAATAATAGTACAATTTGGTGGGCAAACACCACTGAATCTTTCAAATAAAATAAAACAATTTGCCGACGTAAAAATAATCGGAACAGCTCCGGAAAGTATAGATATGGCAGAAGATAGAGATAAATTTGGAGCTATGTTGAGAAAATTGAATATACCACAGCCGATAAACGGGATTGCGAGATCTATCCAAGAAGCAGAAATAGAAGCAACAAGAATAGGATTTCCTATAATTGTAAGACCATCATATGTCTTGGGTGGAAGAGCAATGGAAGTAGTATATGATATGAGCTCGCTAATACACTATATGGAAACAGCAGTAAGTATATCACCAGAGCACCCTGTATTGATAGATAGTTTCTTAGAGGGAGCAATAGAAGTAGATGTAGATGCTATATCTGATGGTGAAGATGTAGTGATCGGTGGTATAATGGAGCACATAGAGGAGGCTGGAATACATTCGGGGGATAGTGCATGTATATTGCCAACGCAGAGTTTTTCTGAAGAAACGTTAGAAACTATAAGAGAATATACGAAAAAAATGGCATTGGAGCTAAATGTAGTAGGATTGATGAATGTGCAGTATGCGATAAAAGATGGGAAAGTATATGTATTGGAAGTAAATCCAAGAGCTTCAAGAACAGTTCCATTTGTAAGCAAAGCTACTGGTAGACCGCTGGCTAAACTTGCTGCAAGAGTTATGGTAGGTCAAAAGCTAAAAGATCTAGGAATTACAGAGGAAATAAGGCCATCTTACTGGTCAGTAAAGGAAGCTGTATTCCCGTTTGTAAAATTTCCAGAAGTGGATCCTAGATTAGGGCCAGAGATGAGGTCAACAGGAGAAGTAATGGGGATAGATAAAAGTGTGGGACTAAGTTTCTATAAAGCGCAGTATGCAGTTAATGAAAAATTCCCATTGTCAGGGTCAGTATATATAAGTGTAGCAGATGCAGACAAAGATGGTATACTTGAGGTAGCTAGAGGTTTTTATGAATTGGGATTTGAGATTTATGCATCAAGAGGGACAGCTAGATTTCTAATAGAAAACGGTATAAATAAATTAGAAGTAATCAATAAAATAAAAGAAGGTCGACCAAATATAGTAGATTTCATAAAAAATGATAAAATTGATTTGATCATAAATACCACAAAAGGTAAAAATGCCCGTGGTGATGGCGAAGTAATAAGAAAAAATGCAGTAATAAATGGTATTCACTACGTGACTACAGTTGCAGGTGCTAAAGAAAATGTAAAAGCAATAAAAGAGATGCGAGAAAAAAGCATATCTGTATACTCACTTCAAGAATACTATACAACAAATGCATAAAGGTTTTCTAAGTTTGCTAAAGGTACAAAATTTTGATTTATCAAGTGAATAAAGAAGCTAGAATTGTATAGACAAAAAGTACCTAAAAGTAAGCAGAGTCATATGAAAAACAGCTATAGACTAGAAATTGATTTCAAAGGAGTGCTTAGCTCTTTTGAAATCAATTAATAGCTTTTATTTTGATAAAAAAGAGATAAATTTGGAGATGTCCCAAATTCACCTTTTATCACAAAAAGGTATTAGGGACTTTTTTTATAAAAGTCCCTATTTTGAAAATTAAAGTATAATTATATTAGATGTTTTACAAAAATATGATGGGAAGGTGGCCGTATGTAATGGATCAAATAAAAATGCATTTAGAAGAGATATTGAGAAGTAGAAGATATAGACATAGCCTTCAAGTAGCTCATACAGCTGTAAAGTTGGCAAAAAGATACAGGATAGATACGAGAAAAGCTGAG
>CAZDNU010000399.1:0-3895 GCA_964506865.1 uncultured Fusobacteriales bacterium
TTAGATAAATGTGATTATCTTCAAAGGAGTGATGGTGTTTTTAGACTTCTTGAAAGAGATAGGAAGAGGATAATTAAGGAGAACAAAAAAATGACTTCCAAAGGATTAAGAACACTTTCTCTTGCATATAAAGAATCAAATAAAAAAAGTATTGGATAAATTAGTCGAAAGTGCTGGTGGAGCATCGAATATAAAAGCAATAGGATCAGGAGTTCCGGGGATTATAAATATGGAAAAAGGAGAAGTTGTAACTTCACCAAACTTACCTTGGAAAAATTATAATCTGAAAAATGAAATTGAAGAAGAATATAAGATAAAGACAAATATCGGAAATGATGTAAATATAGGAGTATTAGGTGAATGGAAGTTTGGAGCTGGAAAAGGTAAAAAAAATATTGTGGGTATATTTTTGGGAACAGGTGTAGGTGGCGGACTAATCATCAACAATAAGCTCTATGAAGGCAGTGTAGGAGCAGCCGGAGAGATTGGGCATATATGTGTGATGCCTGACGGGCCTTATTGTGGTTGTGGTGCCAGAGGATGCTTGGAGAGTTTAGCATCGAAAACAGCAATGACAAATTATATATTGGCTCAGATAGATAGGGGCAGAGAAAGTATATTAGAGGGATTACTAAAAGAGGCTAATAATGTATTGAAAAGTGATCACTTAAAACAGGGAATAGAAAAAAAAGATGAGATTACTTTGGAAATTTTGGAAAAAGTGTGTAAATATATGGGGGCAGGAGTAGCATCCCTGATAAATGTATTAAATCCAGAGCTAGTAATATTTGGTGGTGGAGTAATGGAGTCAATAGGAGATCAACTTTTACCGAAAATACTGGAATATACAAAAGAAAATGCTATGACCAAAATAATGGAAACATGCGAGTTTAAGATAGCGGAATTAGGAGATGACGCAGGTATTTATGGTGCATTAACAGTTGCTTTAAGTGAGGAATAGATATTATGGGAAAAAGAAAAATAACAGCAGTTATTGAGATTGGTTCAAATATGCTTATCTTGAAAATTGCACAAAGAAAAGCAAAAAAATTAGAAATTTTGGATTGTGCTGAATATCCACTTAGTTTGGGACGTGATACTTTTTCAAAAGGTAAGATTGGTTTTGATAAAGTGGAAAAGACCTGTGAAGTGATAAATGGCTTTATAAATATAGCAAAAAGCTATGGAGTGGAAAATATAAAAACGGTTGCTACGACTGCAGTCCGAGAAGCAAAAAACAGATATTACATACTAGATCAAATACGAGTAAAGACTGGTTTGGATGTACGAGTGAGTGATGATGCAGAAGAGAAAATATATAATTATAGAAATATATTGCGTGAAATAAATGCAAATAATGTAAAAGGCACATCTCTAATTGCATATATTAGCTCAGGTAGTCTTGGTGTAGCTTTGTATAAAAATGAAAAAATAATATATAATCAAAATATTTTGATTGGGAGTCTAAAACTAAGTGAAATACTGGGAGATATCAAATATAATACTGATAAATTATATATAATGATCGATGACTATCTATCTAGTTTTACTCATATGCTAAAAAAAATGTTGCCAGTAAAAGATATAAAAAACTTCATAGTAGCAGGTAGAGGGATAAAACTGCTGGCAAGAGAGTGTGAAGCAAAGATCAAGTCTGAAAGTTATATAATAGCGAAAACTGATTTTGATAATTTTTATAATGAAGTAAAAGACAAAATGCCGGAAAAATTAGTTGAAATATATGGTATATCAGAAGAGAAATCGGAAATATTGTTAACATCTTTGGGAATTTATAAGGCATTGTGGGAGCTTACAATCTCGGACCATATAATTTCACCGATAAATGAGTTTTCGGATTCTATACTGTATCAGGAGCTATTTGAGCAAGAAAGTAAAGAAGTAGAAGAAAAAATATACAAAAGTGCAATAGCAACTGCAAGAAAACTAGGAGAAAAATATCTTTATGATAATGCACACTCGGAATTTGTAGAAAAAATGGCACTAAAAATATTTGACCGACTAAAAAAAGTTCACGGATTAGGAAACAAAGAGCGTTTAATACTTCAAGTAAGCGCTATATTGCATGATATCGGAAAATTTGTCAACATAAAAAGTCATTACAAGCATTCTTATAGCCTGATAAAAGGATCAGATATTGTGGGGATGAGTCAAAAGGATATAGAGATAGTGGCAAATATAGCGAGATACCATAGCAGACAGCTTCCTATGAATGACAGCAAAGAGTATAAGAAATTAGATATAACAGAAAGAGTTTTAGCTTCAAAACTTCTAGCTATCTTACGAATAGCAGATGCCTTGGATCGTTCACACAATCAAAAAATACACGATTACAAAATAAGTCTTAAAAATAATGAGTTACTTATTGATGTGAAAATAGAGGAGAATATATTAATTGATGAATGGACTTTTATAAAGAAAGCTAAATTTATGATGGAAGTTTTTGGAATAAAGGCGGTAATAAAAAAAAGGAGGATATAGACTTGAATTTAGACAATCCGGAAAATTACTTAAATAGAGAATTAAGCTGGCTTGATTTCAATTTTAGAGTGTTGGAAGAAGCGTCTGATAATGATAATCCTTTACTTGAAAAACTAAAATTTCTTTCGATAACTAGTTCAAATTTAGATGAATTTTTTATGGTGAGAGTTGGCGGACTAAAAGAGCTTATAAATGCAGAATATACTAAAACAGGTATTGCAGGCTTTACAGCTTTAGATCAGTTGGATATAATAAGAAAAAAAGTAGAAAAAATGATAAGTGCACAGTACAACTGTCTAAATAGAGTATTAAAAAAAAGACTAAAAGCAGAAGGAATAAGCTTTCGAGCTTATAGTGATTTGGATAGTATTCAAAAAAATTACATTGAAGAGTATTTCAATGTAAATATATTTCCAGTAATAACTCCAATGGCAGTTGACAATAGCCGACCATTTCCACTGGTTTTAAATAAGAGCTTGAATATAGTAGTGGAGATATATGAAAATAATTTGGAAAGTGAAAAATTATTTTGTGTAGTGCAGGTACCTTCAATCATAAATAGGTATATAGAACTTCCAAGTAATAAAGGGAAAACTGATTTTATACTATTAGAAGAAGTAATAAAGGGACATTTGAATCAATTTTTTGAAGGATATACAATACAGTCTTATAGTTGTTTTCGTATAACTCGAAATGGAGATATGAATATTGATGAGAGTGAAGCAGAAGATTTGCTTATAGAGATAGAGAAGTCACTAAAAAAAAGGAAATGGGGCTTTCCTGTAAGACTTGAAGTGGAGAAAGGAATTGACAAAAATTTACTTGATTTTCTAAAAGAATCACTAGAAATAACCAGCAATGATATATATATAATTCCAGGAGAGTTAGATCTCACATTTTTTATGAAATTTTCTGGGATACCTGGATATGAGGATTTAAAATATGAAAAAAGATATCCAGTAATTGCTTCACATTTTTACAAAAAAGATGATTATTTTTCTGTAATCAAAGAAAAAGATATATTGTTGCATCATCCATATCAGACTTTTGAACATATAATAAAGTTTATAGAACAAGCAGCTAATGATTCAAAAGTTTTGGCAATAAAGCAGACTTTGTATAGGGTAAGCGGAAAGTCGCCTATAATAAAATCGCTTATACAAGCTGCAGAGAAAGGCAAACAAGTAACAGTTTTAATAGAATTAAAAGCAAGATTTGATGAAGAACGAAATATAGAATGGGCCAAAACACTTGAAAAAGCAGGTTGCCATGTAGTATATGGTTTGTCAGGCCTTAAAATACATTCAAAGGTACTTTTAGTGGTAAGACAAGAAGAAGATGGGATACGACGATATCTTCATCTAGGTACAGGAAACTATAATGATGCAACAGCTAA
>CAZDNU010000400.1:0-1912 GCA_964506865.1 uncultured Fusobacteriales bacterium
AAAAAAGTAAGTCGCCAATTGGCGAAAAAAGTAAAGACGTTGAGTAAAATATAAGAAGGAAGTAGATTATGAAAAACAAAGGTTGCAGACTTTGTGCAACCGACTAAAAAAACAATTTACCAAGGAGGAGATTTTAATGAATTTATATTACTTTACCGGCACAGGAAATACTTTATTTGTGGCAAAAAAGTTGAAAGAAAGTTTTCCTGAAGCAAAATTAGTAAATATTGCAAATTTAGATGAAAATACATTAATCGATGCTAGTAATACAGATAAAATAGGTATTCTTTATCCTGTATACATTTTTGGAACTCCGCTAATCCTAAACAGATTTATAAAACGATTAAAAGTAAAAGAAAATTCATATATCTTCTCTGTATGTACCTATGGTGGACTTTTATCGAAGTCTTTGTATGTCTTAAAAGAAAAACTAGAAGAAGAAAATTTATGGCTAAATGCAGGATTTGCCGTAAATCTTCCTGGAAATGCTGTTGCATTTTATGATACTAAATCTGATAAAAAAATAGAGAAAATGGAAAGAAAAGCTTTGAAAAAAATTGATGAAATAGTTCAATCTTTAAAAGATAGAGAAAATAATACTCCTGACAAAAATTTAGGTTTTGTAGGGACTGTTTTTTCCGATAAAATATACCCTGCTGCAGAGAAAAATTGGCTTAATTCAGATAAAGTATTTTTCACTGATGACAAATGTAATCTTTGCAAAACTTGTGTTAAAGTATGTCCCGTTGACAATATTTCTGTTGTTAATAATACAATTCATTGGAATCATAAATGTGAGCAATGTTATGCTTGTATAAACTGGTGCCCACAAGAAGCTATACAAGCAAATAAAAAAACAACTAAACGAGGTCGTTATCACAATAAGCATATAGCTATTGACGAAATTTATCCTAGTAAATAAAAGGTCTGACCTAAAAAAGTAGAGATCCGAATAATCTCGAATCTCTACTTTTTTTAACTTTTATATCTTAGCTATTTAAAATATATTTAGCGATAAATATCTTTCTCCTGTATCAGGCAAAATTACCACAATATTTTTATCTTTGTTCTCCTCTTTCATTGACAACGTCAAGGCCGCACTTATTGCTGCTCCAGATGATATTCCGGCCAGTATCCCTTCTTGTTTTGCCATTTCTTTCATATTTTCAATTGCATCTTCATTTGATACCTGTATTACTTCATCTAATATATCTACATTAAGTACATCAGGTATAAATCCAGCTCCTATACCCTGTATCTTATGCCCTCCTGGCTTTCCACCGGACAATACTGCCGATCCTTCAGGTTCTACTGCTATTACTTTTATATTTGCTATCTTTTGCTTCAACATCTCTCCTACACCTGTTATAGTTCCTCCCGTCCCTACTCCAGCCACAAAATAATCTACTTTTCCATCACTATCTTCTAGTATTTCTAGCGCAGTAGTCTTTCTGTGAATATCAGGATTTGAAGGATTACTAAATTGTTGTGGTATAAAAGAGTTTTTTGTGTTTTTACTAAGTTCTACAGCTTTTTCAATTGCTCCTTTCATACCTTTTGTGCCATCAGTTAGTACGATCTTTGCACCATATGCTTTTAGCAAATTACGACGCTCCTGACTCATTGTATCTGGCATTGTCAGTATCAATTTATAGCCTTTTACAGCAGCTACCATTGCCAGTCCTATACCTGTATTCCCACTTGTCGGTTCTATTATTGTTGTATCCTTGTTTACAATTCCATCTTTTTCCGCTGTTTCTATCATACTCAAAGCTATTCGCTCCTTTACACATGATCCCGGATTAAATGATTCCAACTTTACATATATATTTGCATATCCTTTATTTAATTTATTTAACCTTACCATTGGAGTATTTCCAATCAGCTCCAATACATCATTATATATTTTCAT
>CAZDNU010000401.1:0-3322 GCA_964506865.1 uncultured Fusobacteriales bacterium
CCATTTAGAGTTTTTGAGGTATGTCTGGATTCGAACCCAGAGAGCTGTTTGTAGCAAGCAGGTGCAAAACCAACTTACCCACCTATCCCTTTAATTCGATTTTTTTTTGAATTTATGGTATAATGATATTGAAAATATGAACAATCAAAAAAGTACGGAGGAATAAAAATGAAAAGTAAAAGTAAAAGAGAAGTAGTTATAACAATAGGAAAAGAAGCTGTATTGGCAATGTTGAACAAGTATAATATTATATTGGAAAAATTGAATAAACAAAGCAAAGAAGAAAGTTTTGATGAAACTTTAGAGAACTTAAAGGAAAAGAATAAAAAATTGTATTATGAATATTTAAAATTATATTTTAAAATTGAATTACTTGCAGCAGGAGCAGAAGAAAAAATAAATGAAGATGTTGAAAAGTTGTATAAAATCATAGAAAAAGTAGTAGAAGTAGAAGAATTGGATGTAGAAGAGCTAAAAGAAAAAGTACGACAACGAGATTTATACAAAGCAAATAGTGGGTCAGAAGCAGTGAGAAATTTATTTGAGTACCAGATAAAAGAATTTCAAAAAAAACTGAATGAAATAAAAGAGACTCATAAAAATTTGTTGTTTGATATGAGTCAAGCTAAAAAAAATATGGAAAATTCTATACAAGAAAGCGAAGGTCAAGTCGAACTGGAAAAAATACTGAAAACAGAAAAATTGGCTGCTATAGAAGAAGAAAAAATCATGAAATTGGAAAAAAGTATAAGTGATTTAAAGAATAAACTTGAAGAAAGATGGCATTATGAAATATATGGAACAATATCAGCAGATGACCTAAAGGAGACTATATTATCAGGGAAAAGTGAAAAATAAATGAAAGGTTATATGATAGTATTTATAATAATGCTAATACTAAGCGACCGTATTAGTAAGTTTTGGGCGGAGAAAAAATTAAAAGGAAAAAAAGTCATTACTATATTACCGAATGCTTTAGAATTGCGTTATGCAAAAAATTATGGAGCAGCATACAATTTATTTGAAAAGCATAGAATATTTTTGTTGTTGGTGAATATAGGACTCCTTTTTTTTGTAAGCTATCTATATATTATGGCACAAGGCATAAGCGAGATTACCGCATATGCTTTTATACTAGGTGGAGGATATGGGAATTTTATCAGTAGAATACATAAAAAGTATGTTACGGATTTCATATATTTCAAGATAAAGAAAGCTCCAATATTTAATTTAGCAGATTTTTTTATTATAATAGGCGTGGTGTTCTACTATTTATTTACTTAGTTTTTATACAAAAAAGACTAACTACAAGTGTAATGTTTATGAAAATAAAGTGTGAAATTTACAAGGGGATTAAACCCCTTGTAAATTAAGTTTTAAAGCCATATTTTCTATTACTTTTAGTTTAGTCTTTTTTTATACTTCGTTAATTGTCACAAATCTTTCTTCTTCTTCTATCTCTTCAATATTAATAGAGGTTATATCTTCTGCATTTTCAAGTAAAAGTCGACAATCGTGCCCTGGACGTATCAACACAAACTCTTTTCCCAAAGATTTATATTTTTCAGCAACAATATTTATAGCTTCTATTGCAGAATGATCCATAACTTTTGCATATTTCATATCTAATATTACTTTTTTTGGATCATTATTGAAGTCAAAGATCTCTTTAAAATTAATTACTGAACCAAAAAATATAGTTCCGTTTACTTTATATTTTTTTACTCCTTCTTCGGGAAACTCTATATTTGCAAAGATTATTTTGCCTTTTTCCCATGAAAATATAAGAGCTGCTAAGATTACACCTATGATTACAGCAGTTGCTAAATCAGCAAATATAGTTACTAAAGTTACTACTACGATTACAAATAAATCATGCTTTGGAATTTTATTGCCATATCGCAGACTTTCCCATTTAAAAGTTCCTACAACTACCATAAACATAACTCCAACGAGACCGGCTAGGGGTATTTCATTTACAAACCCTGACCCAAACATGATAAATAGCATAAGAGCAGATGCTGCTACAATCCCTGATATTCTAGTCCTACCACCTGATTTGACATTGATAATAGATTGTCCTATCATTGCATCTCCACCCATACCACCAAAAAATCCATTTACTAAGTTTGCCAATCCTTGTGCGAAAAATTCTTTATTAGTTCTACTCTTTGTATCTGTCATTTCATCAATAACTCTAGCTGTTAACACAGCTTCTGTTAATCCTACTAATGCTGCAATAACTGCATAGGGAGTTATTATTTTCAGCATAGGAATACTAATCTTGACTTGCGGTAAATAAAATTTTGGCAAAGTTCCTTTTAATTCCATACCTGCAAAATCCTGAACTGTTCTCAATGAATATATATCACTTTTTGAAAGTATAAGAGATATTATAGTCATAATAATTATTGCTACCAAACTTGCTGGAACTGCTTTAGTTAATTTTGGGAAAAAATAGATAATAAGCATGGTAATTCCAACAAAAAACAACATTATAAGCAAATCAAAGTACGGAAGCCAGGTCTCGACACCATTGTGCTTTACTTTAAATTGAGACCATTGCGCCAAAAACATTACAATTGATAAACCGTTTAAAAACCCCAACATAACAGAATGAGGAATTATCCGGGTATATTTTCCTAATTTAAAAAAACCTAATAAAAGCTGTACAATACCCATCAAGATAACAGTTGCAAAAAGATAGTCAAGTCCGTGTCTAGCTATCAGTGAAGCGAACACAACTGATATAGCTGCAGTAGAAGAGCTTATCATTCCAGGCCTACCGGTAAATATAGCAGCAACTAAACCCATCATTACTCCGGTCTTTAAGCTAAGTATAGGACTGACACCTGCAACAAATGCGAAAGCGACCGACTCGGGGATAAGAGCTAAAGCAACAGTCAAGCCGGATAATACATCTCCCTTTACATACTTTTTGTTTTTGGAAATTTTTTCTTTCCACTTGTCCCTAAATTTTTTCTTATGTTTCTCCATTTAAACCTCCTATAAAATTTTATATTTTTAGTCGACTGCAATATTTTAATGCAATCTCTGTTTTTATAAATCCTAGGCACTTTTTTCAGCTGAAAAATTTAATCTCTTTTGCAAGTAGGCTAAGTAAGAATTAGACGCAACATTCATTTTGCAAAAAAAAGAAATCAAAAAATAATTTCTGCAAATTTATAAATAAAAGTTATTCTCCGATTCTATTATTACTAAAGGTAACAAGATAAGCGAAAATTGAAAGGAAAACTTATGCACAAAGCAAGTTTGACTTCATTTTTGATGCTATACTGTCCTTGAAATATAATAATAGAAT
>CAZDNU010000402.1:0-2460 GCA_964506865.1 uncultured Fusobacteriales bacterium
TCTTTATGGAACGACTTTGTTTACCTAGAGAGCTTGCAAGAGGATAAAGTCGAACTTGGCTTCAGGGGGCTTTATGCTCGACTGAAGCTTAGTGACGACCGAATACCGAGTGCGTTAGCTCTCTTTATGGAACGACTTTGTTTACCTAGAGAGCTTGCAAGAGGATAAAGTCGAACTTGGCTTCAGGGGGCTTTATGCTCCACTGAAGCTTAGTGACGACCGAATACCGATTGCGTAGCTCTCTTTATGGAAGATTTTGTTTGCCTAGAGAGCTTGCACGAGGATAAATTGGAGATATTAATAATGAAATGTATAAAGTGTAAGGAAAAAATAGAATCGGAGTATATAGAGATTGATAAAAAAAAATATCATCCTGAGTGTTTTATCTGCGCTAAATGCAAAAAATCAATTACAGGTGAATTTACAAAATATAAAAACAAATTTTATCATTTGGAATGTTTTGAGCAGGCTCGCAAACTAATTTGTGACTACTGTAAAAAACCTATAACTGATCAATGGATAGATCATGGAGGAAAAAAATACCATATAGATTGTTATAATATAAATATCAAGCCAAGATGTAAAAAATGTGGTATAGCAATAAAGGACAAATATATAAAAAAAGATGATAATTATTATCACCCGGAATGCTATAAGCAAGAAGCTCTTCCCACTTGCAGTATATGTGGCAAATATATAGATGGCAAATATTATGAAGATAAGTGGGGAAATAAAGCTCATGTATCTCACAACGGCAAGGCAACGCAAATGTGTAATTCTTGTGGTAGAATTATTAGCTATGCCACTTCAAATAATGGTGTGAAATATCCGGATGGACGAAATCTATGTGGTATATGTGAATTAACTGCTGTAAAGACTGATGCAAAAGTATTGAAAGCGAAACATGAAATCTTGACTTTATTAAAAAAATACGGTATTAGTGGAATACCTCAAAGTGTACCTGTACATATTGTGGATAAGTCACAGTTTAGACAGGTAGCGAAAAAATCAATTCATCCGGATACATACGGATTTGCATTAAGCACAGTTAAGACAAAGAATAAAAAAGTAGTCTCAACTATTCATAGTATATATATACTTTATGGATTACCGGAAATACAATTTTATGGAGTATTAGCACATGAATTAATGCATATATGGATAAATGAAAATGATATAAAATTAAAATTAAAAGATTTAGAAGGATTTTGCAATCTTGGGTCAGCATTTTATTATAAAACAAATAATTCGAAGTTTGCAAAGATATTATTCGAAAGAATGTATGAGAATAAGGATAGGAACTATGGAGCTGGATTTCGAAAAATTTATAAAAAATATGAAAAATATGGTTTAGATAATGTATTTGAATATATTAATTATAGAAAAGATTAAAAAAAATTAATTTCAAATTTATCTTAATTTAATTTTAAAGTATTAGTATAGTGTAGATGACAAATAAAAGCAACTGAATAAATCTAGAAATAAGGAGGACTATATATGGAAATTTCTCAAATCGAAAAATTGGTAGATGGAAAACAAAAAAAGATAGATCAAATACGAAAAGAAATAGCTAAAGAAGTAGTAGGACAAGAGGATATGGTAAATGGAATACTAATTGGACTTTTTTCAAACGGACATATACTGCTAGAAGGAGTGCCGGGATTAGCAAAATCTCTGACAGTAAATACAGTATCTAAAGTATTGGGCGTAGGATTTAAAAGGATACAGTTTACTCCGGACTTACTGCCTGCTGACCTAATAGGTACAGAGATATACAATCAAAAGACAGGAGATTTTATAATAAAAAAAGGGCCTATATTTAGCAATATAATTTTAGCTGATGAGATAAATAGAGCTCCGGCAAAAGTACAGTCAGCTCTTTTGGAATCAATGCAGGAACGTCAAATAACAATTGGAGATACAACTTATAAATTAGATGCTCCATTTTTGGTTTTGGCAACTCAGAATCCACTGGAACAAGAAGGGACTTATCCCTTGCCGGAGGCACAACAAGACAGGTTTATGTTAAAGTTGAAAATAGATTATCCAAAACGAGAAGAAGAAAAAATGATAGTAGATATGCTTACCAAGGCAAGTGATATAGAGAAAGTTGAAGTGGAAAACGTGTTACAAGACAATGAAATATTTGAAATAAGAGATATTGTAGGTAAAATATATGTTGATGATAAACTTAAAGACTATGTTCTAGATATTATTTTTAAGTCACGAGAGAAAAATGAATATATAATTGCAGGAGCATCGCCAAGAGCGTCTATAAACTTGATAAAAGCAGCAAAAGGACGAGCATTTTTAGAAAATCGAGCTTATGTAGTACCAGATGACATAAAAGCAGTAGTATATGAGGTACTAAGACATAGGATAATACTAAGTTATGAAGCAGAAGCAGAAGATCTAACCGTAGAAGATATAATTGAAAGTTTGTTGGACAAGGTAAATTTA
>CAZDNU010000403.1:0-7025 GCA_964506865.1 uncultured Fusobacteriales bacterium
GAATATATACAAAAAAATGTTTCACGTGAAACATTTTTTTGTATATATAGTGAAATATGCAAAATTAGGAGGAAATAAGATAAATGCAATTTAATAATTATGATGTAGTCGTAATAGGAGCTGGACATGCTGGTATAGAAGCAGCTTTAGCTGCAGCTAGACTAAATAAAAAAACAGCTATTTTCACTATATATGCTGACAATGTCGGGATGATGTCATGTAATCCGGCTATAGGCGGTCCAGGAAAAAGCCATTTGATTTCAGAAATAGATGTATTAGGTGCAGAAATAGGAAAGCATACTGATAAATATAATTTACAATTAAAGCATTTAAATGAAAGCAAAGGTTTGGCATCAAGGGTTACAAGGGCACAGGCAGACAAATATTGGTATAGAGTAAAAATGAAAGAAATAATAGAAAATACCCTAAATTTAGACTTAATTCAAGAAAAAATAGAAGATATAATAATAGAAAATAATGAAGTAAGTGGGGTTATAAGTTCTCTTGGAATAATATATCACTCTAAAAAAGTCATTGTTGCAACAGGAACTTTTTTATGCGGAAGAATAGTTGTGGGAGAAACTGAATATAAAGCAGGAAGACAAGGGGAAGAATCATCGGAGAAACTATCAGAAAATTTAAAAAAACATGGAGTTGAATTAGAAAGATTTCAAACAGCTACTCCGCCTAGAATAGATAAAAGAAGCATTGATTTTACTAAAGTAAAAGAACTTTATGGTGCAAAAAAACCAAAATACTTTTCTATACACACAAAAAAAATAGAGAATATCAACTTACCTACTTGGCTTACGTTTACCAGTGAAGACACAGTGAAGGTGGTAAAAGAGTTATTGCAATATTCACCAATAGTAACAGGAATAATAGATACACATGGTCCAAGACATTGTCCTTCATTAGATAGAAAAGTATTAAATTTTCCTGAAAAAACAGATCATCAAATATTTTTAGAACAAGAAAGTAAAGAAAGTAATGAAATATATGTAAATGGGCTAACAACGGCAATGCCGCCATTTGCACAAAAAAAAATACTACAAACTATAAGAGGACTAGAAAATGCAAACATAATGAGATACGGGTATGGAATAGAATATGATTATGCACCATCATATCAATTATATCACACACTAGAAAACAAAAAAATAAAGGGTTTGTACTTTGCAGGACAAGTGAATGGAACATCAGGGTATGAAGAAGCGGCATCACAGGGATTTTTAGCTGGGATAAATGCAGCAAGAAGTATAGATGGCAAAGAAGATATAAGTTTTGATAGAAGTGATGGTTATATAGGAGTAATGCTAGATGATATAATAAATAAGAAAATGGTAGAGCCATATAGAATATTACCTTCAAGAGTAGAATACAAGCTTAGTTTAAGACAAGATAATTCGTTTATGAGATTGCTGGATAAGGCAAAAGAAATAGGAATAATAAGTAAAGAAAAACTTGAATATTATGAAGAAGTAAAAAAAGCTGTTCAATGCGAAATACAACGTTTGAAAAATGAAAAGATTTATCCTAGTATAGAAAACAACTTAGTGTTAGAAGGAATGGGAGAAGGAAAAATAAAAAAAAGTATAAGTGGAGCAGAATTACTCCAACGAAAAAATATAAGATACAATGACTTGAAATATCTTATAGAGAAAAGAGAATACCCGGATATAGTAATAGAACAAGTGGAAATTAATATAAAATACGCTACATTTATAGAAAGGGAAAAGGAACAAATAAAGAAATTTAAGATACTGGAAGAAAAGAAAATACCGAAAAAATTTGATTATAAAAAGGTAAAAGGATTATCTAAAATAGCATTAGCAGGTTTGGAAAATATAAAACCAAAATCAGTTGGACAGGCTAGTAGAATAACAGGGATTGGCGGACAAGATATAGCGCTTATAATAGCAAGTATAAATAATGAAAAGAAGAAATAGGAGAAAAAATATGAAATTTGATATTTCTTATGAAAATAATGAAATATATAAAGGAGCAATACCTTATTTTCTTGAAAATTCTAAATGCAGAAATACAATTTATATTTCATGTTCTAATAGAAATATAGATGAATATTATTTTATGTTAGGAAAAATATCAGAAAAAAAAATAATGAAGATAGAAAACGAAAATGAAAACAATATAAATAAACTTGGAGATATATATAATTTCCATAAAAGTTTACTAGGAAAAGAAAGAAAAGTAATTTTAATGAATTTGGAAACAGCTCTTGGAAATTTCAGTGAAAACTTTGATAAAATAGACTTAAAAAAGAATAAACATATAAAACAAAGTAGACTGATAGAAAGAATGCTTCAATATAATTACCAATATAACTATTTAGTAGAGAAAGTAGGAGAATATAGCAAAAGAGGCGATATAATAGATATATATCCAGCGAATAAAGAAAATCCTATAAGAATAGAGTTTTTTGGTGATGAAATTGAAAGTATGAGATATTTTGACATAGATAGCCAAAAGTCAATACAAGAGTTGGATGAAATAGAAATACTATCTATAAATCATACAGAAGAAAAAAAATCTATAGTAGATATACTGGAAATAGTCGAAAGTACAGATATTTATTTAGAAAATACTGATATGTTACTATATAAACTAGAAGAATACATCATGATAAATAAAGATAGTGAAGAGAAGTATAGAAAAAGATTTGAAAATATAATGAAAAAATTTAACGAAATAAAAATCAAAAGATTTACCAGTGAAGAGATAGAATTTTTTAGGAAAATAGAAAATATAGAAAAAATAGCAAAAGAAAAAAACATATATATATATACGGAAAATAAAAATATAATGTCAAAATACAATATAGACGGAGTAAATATAGAAAAAAAAGATTACTTTGAAGGGTTTTATAATAAAAATCAATTAATATTAACAGAAAGAGAATTAAGCGGAATAAAAATAAATGTGCATTTTAATAAAAGAAAAGACAGTTTGAAATTGAAAAATATAAATCAAATAAAAATAGGGGACTATATTATACACGAAAATAATGGAGTTGGAATATATCTTGGGATGGAAATAATCAATAATAAAGATTATTTGAAAATAAAGTATGCTGATGAAGATAAACTATATGTCCCAATAGAATATATTAATAGAATAGAAAAATATATAGTGGAACCCGGATATATACCAGAGGTATACAAACTTGGAACAAGAGGCTTTAAAAGAAAGAAAGATAAGTTAAGAAAAAACATAGTGGAATTTGCGATAGAGCTTGTGAAAATACAGGCAAAACGAAATTTAAAAAAAGGATTTATATTTTCAAAAGATAGTTTGTGGCAAGAAGAATTTGAAGAAAAATTCCCATATACTGAAACTAAAGACCAAAAAAGAGCTATAAATGATGTAAAAATGGATATGGAAACTGGAAAAGTAATGGATAGAATAGTATGTGGAGATGTAGGTTATGGAAAAACAGAAGTAGCTCTGCGAGCAGCCTTTAAAGCTGTATTTGACAATAAACAAGTGGTATTACTAGCTCCAACTACTGTATTAGTAAATCAACACTTCAAAAGATTTACTGAAAGATTTTCTGAATTCCCAGTAAATATAGAGATGATATCTAGATTGGAAAAAGGAAAAAAGCAAACAGAAATAATAAAAGGGTTAAAAGAAGGCAAGATAGATATAATTATAGGTACGCATAGAATATTATCAAATGATATATCTTTTAAAAATATAGGACTATTGATAATTGATGAAGAACAAAAATTTGGAGTGGGAGCAAAAGAAAAAATAAAAAAATATAAAAATGAAATAAATATTTTGACTTTAACCGCTACTCCTATACCAAGGACATTGAACTTAGCGTTGTTAGGAATAAAAGATATATCAATAATAGAGACCCCACCCAAAAATAGATTACCAATAGAAACTAAGATAATAAAAAAAGAGATAGAAAATATAAAAGAAATAATATTAAAAGAAATCGCAAGGGATGGGCAAGTGTTTTATGTATATAATAGTGTAAAAATGATGAAAAATAAATTGAAAGAATTAGAAAACATGCTTCCAAAATATATAAAAATTGCGTATGCAAATGGTCAAATGGAAGCTGCTAAGATAAAAGAAACAATAGAAAAATTCGAAAATGGAGATTATGATGTACTCCTTACAACCACAATAATAGAAAATGGAATTGATATTGAAAATGTAAACACAATAATAATAGAAAATTTTGACAAATTAGGGATATCGCAAATATATCAATTACGAGGTAGGGTTGGTAGAAGTGGGAAAAAATCATATTGTTACTTATTATATAACAGTGACAAGTTAATAACAAAAAAAGGGAAAGCTAAAACACAAGTATTTTCTAACATGAATGAGCTTGGAGCTGGTTTTGAGTTGTCATTGGAGGATATGAAAATAAGAGGTGCTGGTGAAATACTCGGTGACAAACAACATGGAGCCGTGGAAACATTTGGCTATGACCTGTATTTGAAAATGCTAAGAGAAGAGATAGAAAATATAAAATACAATAAAAATTTGAATACAGTAAGCCCAATAATAGAAATAAAAGAAACTGGATTCATTCCTACTGATTACATAAATCAAAGTGAAAAATTCAAAATATATAAAAGAATGGTACAAATGGAAAAATATAATCAGATAGTTGAAATAGAAAAAGAATTATTGGATAGGTTTGGAGAAATTCCCAAACCTGTAAATGAGTTATTAGAATATTATAAAATTAAAACCTTGTGTATTGAAGCAAAAGTAAGATTTTTAAAAGAAATGAAGGAAAATTATAAAATATATTTTTTTGAAAATAGGGTTGAAATAGATAAGGTAAATATGTTACTATTAAGAGGGGAAGCCAAATATACAAGTAAAGAAAAAGCACTGGTAATACCTAAAAAGAAAAATATTGAGAAAATACTGGAAAAAATTATATAAGGGAGATGAGAAAATGAAAAAAAGTATTATTGTAGCAATATTTGCTGGAGCATTATTTATTGCTGGATGTGAACAATCAAAACAAGCTCAAACTGATGATTCTAAAGTCTTAAAGAAATATGGTGAAATAGTAATCACCGAAAATGAATTAAAAGAAGAAATGAAAAATTTGCCTGCAGACTACAAAGCTTATGCTGAATCAGAAGCAGGAAAAGCAGCATTACTAGAAAGAATAGCTTTAGGTAAAATGATTAAAGCAGAAGCAAAAGAAAAAGGAGTAGACAAAACTCAGGAATTTGAAAATGAATGGAAAGACACAAAAGACAAATTTTTAGTTAATTATTATGTAGAAAAGAAAATAAATGATGTGGACGTAGAAAATCCAGATTTGGAAGTAGAATATGAAAAACAAAAAGAAAACTACAAAGAGCCAGCACAAGTTAAAGCTTCACATATCCTAATAAAAACAAATGAAGGTGATAGTGAAGAAGTAAGAAAAGAAAAAGAAGCCAAAGCTCAAGAAATATTAAAAAAAGCAAAAACTGAAAATGTGGATTTTGCTGAACTGGCAAAAGAGTTATCAGAAGGACCATCAAAAGCAAATGGTGGAGAATTAGGTTGGTTTACAAAAGAAAAAATGATCCCTGAATTTGCAGAAGCTGCTTTTGAAGGAGAAGTAGGAATATATCCAGAGATAGTACAAACTCAATTTGGGTACCATATAATAAACATTGAAGAGAAAAAAGAAGCTGGATATAAACCATTTGAAGAAGTAAAAGATGAATTAAAGAAAACTGCATTAGATGCTAAAAAATCTGAAAGATATAAAAAATGGATAGATAGTTTAAAAGAAAAATATCCAGAAACTTTACTTGAAGGAGAAGAAAAAGATATAAAAGGACAAAACACAATCGAAGAGAATACAGGAGATATAAATGGAGAAAATACCGGAGAAGCTAAATAATTTTGAAACACTTATAAAAATAATGAATATATTGAGAGGTCCCAAGGGTTGTCCTTGGGACCAAAAACAAAATATTAACAGCTTAAAAAAATATCTACTGGAAGAAGCATATGAATTATTAGAAGTTATGGACGAAAAAAACTATGAAAAACATAAGGAAGAGTTAGGGGATTTATTATTACAGATAGTTTTTCAAGCTGAAATAAGAAAAAATGAAGGTAAATTCAATATAAATGATGTGATAAAAGAAATAAATGAAAAGGTAATAAGAAGGCATCCACATATATTTAATAATATAACGGTAAAAGATTCAGAAGAAGTTAGTCGAAACTGGGATAAAATAAAGGCACTGGAAAAAAACAATATGGATAGAAAATCTATTTTGGATGGTATCCCAAAAGACTTACCTGTAACTTTGAAGGCGGAAAAAATACAGAAAAAAGCAGCAAAAGTAGGATTTGATTGGAATAATTTAGAAGGTGCAGTTAAAAAAATGCAAGAAGAAATAGCTGAAATGCTTACAGCTTATAAAAAAAACGACATTTCAAATTTAGAAGAAGAGATAGGAGATGTTTTTTTTAGTCTAATAAATGTAGCGCGACTTGCTAAAATAGACCCATATACCGCATTTAATGGGACAGTTGTAAAGTTTGAGAGACGATTTAGATATATAGAAAAAAATACTAATATAGAAAAATCTGACTTAACTGAAATGGAAAGACTATGGAATGAAGCAAAAAAGATAGAAAAAGGTGAAAAAAATGAGACTTGATAAATTTTTAAAAGTATCCAGAATTATAAAAAGAAGAACAGTAGCTAAAAAAGTAGGAGAAAATGAACGAATAACAATAAATGGAAAAACAAAAAAACCTTCAGCAGAAGTAAAAACAGGAGATGTTATAGAAGTATCTTATTTTGATAAAATTATAAAATTTAAAGTAATTGAAATTCCTACTGGAAACGTATCAAAAGACCGAGCTTCATCATTAATTGAAATATTAGAATAATTTTAATTGAAATTTCAAAAAAAATGTGTTATAGTAAATTTAAGAGGATGTGTGTTTTTTGTATGAGAGATTGTTGAATTGTAATGCAAAAATAAATATTGGCTTAAATATATTGG
>CAZDNU010000404.1:0-10429 GCA_964506865.1 uncultured Fusobacteriales bacterium
AGTTTTTAGAGAATTATAATTTTAGTGTGTTAGCTGAAAACGGTCAAATGAAAGCTGTTCCGATTATTCATACAATGCATGAACTGTGGGCAGAGAGAAAAATTAATTGGAAAGATATGAGAAATGAGAAGTTTAAAATAGTACTGCTCAATGTTATGCTGATCTTAACTATGAGTGTTATCTTATACTTTATTTATACTGATATAGTAAAGGAAAGCAGCTTGGACAAGACCGATAACAATAGTCGATTTATAGCAAGACAACTAAAAAACCAGGTGAGCTTAATTAACACTTCTTTTGCTGAGTACGAAGAACTAAATTATGAAAATTTTGATGACAAAAATAAAAGCTTTGTTATATTAGCTAATAATATAATGAAAAACGAATATAATAAAGTGAAAAACTCTGAAATTACTAAGCAAGAGGCATTGAATAATGCTATAAAAATGATTAAAAATATATCAACCGAAGATAGATACATATTTTTAGTAAATACTGATGGAGAATTGATTTTGAATGAATTATCAAGTGACTTAGAGGGCAAAAATGTTCTGAATTATCAAGATGTAGAGGGGAAATATATATATAGAGAGATCATCGAATTAGCGAAAGATAAAAAAGAAGGCGAAATTGAGTATGTATTGGGAACGAGCAACAATCATATAGAAAAAAGAACATATGTGAAAATATTTGAACCATGGAATATAGTAATGGCAACAGGCAGTGATATTGCATTTTTGAAAAAAAAGCTTGACGATTTTTGGAAACATGAATTGGTCGAACTAAATGAAACAGTACTTTCGAATTTAAAAGGGGGCGCCATACCATTTATAAAAAATAGAGATGGTGCTTATATACTTCATAAAGATCAAAATAAAGTAGGAAAAATAGTGAATCACAAAGACTCGAAAACAGGTGTTGATATAACAAAACAATATTTTGATAATATTGGAGAAAAGATAGAGTACTTTGAAAAAGAGAACAGTAATGAAAATTCTGAAAAAATATATGCTTATATAGAATATTATGAACCACTTGATTGGGTAATAGGATATAGTGTTTATGAAAGTGAAATACTACCAGGCATTATAAAGTTAAAACGTATATTTGTTCTTATAACAGGGGTATTTTTGCTACTAAGCATACCTTTTTCTATATGGATGGCAAGCGTGATAGTAAATCCTATCAAAAAAGCGACATCTATATTTAAGGATATTTCCGAAGGCGAAGGCGATCTTACAATTCGACTGCAAGAGGATGAAAAATCTGAAATAGGAAAATTGTCTATTTATTTCAATAAGTTTATGAATAAAATGTCACGAATAATAGAAGAGATAAAAGAAAACTCTCTTGTATTGGCAAGTAGTGCCGAGGAATTAGAAGCCACAATGCATCAAATTGCAGATAGCTCTGATAAATTATCTACAAATTCTGGAGCTACAACAGCTGCAATAGAAGAAATCTCAAGTAGCGTATATGAAATAAGTCAAAATGCTAAAAATTTAAATGAAGAGGCAGAAGATACTGCAGAAAATGCAAATATTGGAGGTAAGACAGTACAAAAAACAGTATCTGAAATGAATGAGATAAAAACAGCAATGAATGAAGGTGTGGAAAATTTACGTGAATTGTTTGAACGTGTAAATGACATTACTGAGATAGTAAAAGTAATAAATGAGATAGCAGCTCAAACTAACTTGCTAGCCTTGAATGCTGCAATAGAAGCAGCAAGGGCAGGAGAAGCAGGTAAAGGATTTGAAGTTGTAGCAGAAGAGATAAGGAAGCTAGCAGAAAAAACAACTGACTCTACTAAAGAGATAGTGGATATGATCAAAGAAGTACAAACTGAAACTAATGATGTAGTAATAAAGATGGAAGAGGTAAATATAAAGGTGGAAGAAGGTGCAAAACTTGCCGATAGTGCAGGAGCAAATTTATCAAAAATTGTAGCAAGAATAAATAATTTGACCAACTTGATAAATGTAATTAGCTCTTCAACACAAGAACAAGCTTTGGCAACAGATGAAATAGGGAAGCAATCTGAAGAGATTCTTAGTATCACTCAGATAACAAATTCAGGTATTGAAGAAAGCTCAATAGCGACTAGAGATATAGCAAAAATATCATCGAAATTGAAAGAAATAGTAGAAATGTTTAAAATAAATGAAAGTGATAATAGGGATTTAAAAGAATATTAGATAAAACATTATGTAAAAAGTAGGTTAAAATTTAACAATTAACCTACTTTTTTCTATTTGGAAATATAAAAATAAATAAAAATATATGTTACTGTCATCTAAATTTATAAAACGGACTACATTAAGCGAAGATAGTATGGTTTATAATAATTATTATTAAAAATTAATGTAAATTAAATTAAAAAAAATTAATTGTATAAGACTTTGATTTAAATTGAATTTTCAATGTCTTTGTGATATAATAAGGTGTATTATCAACGTATAAATTAAAAATATCTATAAAAATTTTCAGAAGCTTTTGTCCCTGTATACAAAAGTTAAAGCCAAAATATAAAATTCTATAAAGCAAAATATATCAAGCTAGAAATAAAAGGAGGAAAAAATATGATGAGAAAAGTATTTGTTATTGGGATATCTTTATTTTTATGTGCATTTATTTATGGAAATGCAGAAAAAGAAAGTCGGGATTTTCAATACATATATAATAGACTGTACAAGCAAAATCTTCATACAGAAGCAATAATGGAATTGGAAACTTTCATAAAAAAATACCCAAATTCAAAATTGTATAATAGCGCTTTAAATTTACTGGGGGTAAATTATTATGCAATGAAAAACTATGAGGGAGCAGAAGAAGCATTTTTAAATCTACGTAATACATCTTTTAAAAATGATGCAAACTATTATCTTACATTGATCTATATCAATCAAGATGAAATAAAAAAAGCAGAAAAGGCAACACAATCAATCTCTGGCAACAATCCGTTACGTGAAAAAGCTGATTATTTTATTGCTGACTATCATTACAAAAATGAAAATTATGATAATGCGAAGCAGTATTATCGAAAATTCATGAAAAAGGATAGTGATTTTTATGTAAATGCAAATTTACGATTGGGAATAATTGCTTATAAACAAGATGAGTACATACGAGCGGCATCTTATTTGGAAGAATACCTGTCTCTTGTATCAGCAATGAAGATAAATACTGAAAATTTAGCAGTAGTAAACTATATATTGGCAGATATAAATAAAGAATTGGATGATATAAAAAATGCTGTGAAATATTATCGTGTAATAGAAAATGATTACGCAGATACGCAATATTATGAGGTAAGTGTATTCAATTTATATAAAATATATAAAAACAATAAAATTGAAGACAAAATGCTAACATACTTAGACAAATTGGAAAGCACTATGTATAGTGAAGAAAGTAATATTATGGCTGGTGACTTTTATTATGATAATCTAAACTATGTAGAAGCCGAGAAATTTTATAAAAAAGAGATTAAAGGGAAACGAAAAGACTATGTAGTTTACAAATTGACTATGACATTTATTAAGCAGGATAAATATACACAAGCATTGGCAATAGTTGCAGAGCTAAAAGACACAAAATATAACCAAGAGTATTACTATTATTATACGTTTTTACTTCACAAAGAGAAGCAATATAAAGAATTGGTTATGAAAATGCAGGACGTAGATAAAAAAGAATTGAAAAAGGAATATAAAACTAGTGTATATAGCATGGTAGGAGATGCTGCATATTATGAGAAACAATATGCTATTGCAAAAAAATATTACAGCAAACTATATTTAGCACAAAAAGATAAAAAAGATCTATACAAGTTGACTTTGGCATGTCATCATTTAAACGAAGACCAAAAGACTGTAGAACTTTTTGAAGAGTATGTCAGATTATTTCCTGAGGATATCGAATACAAACGAGAACTTTATAATATAGCAGGGAATGCATATTATGAACTAGAAAAATATGATTTATCAGAAAAAACTTTTAAAGCGTATTTAGCATATAAAGATGACAAAATGATAGCGAACAATCTAATTGCAACATTATTGAAGCAAGAAAAATATAATGAAACTGCAAAATATCTTGAGAAAGCAGAAAAAACTCCTGAAAATTTATTTTTGAAAGCAGAGATGTATGTAAAATTAAAACAATATGAAAAAGCAATTGAATCTTATAAAGCCGTGCTTGACAAAGAAGAGCAAGAATATCTAGAAAAAGCATATTTCGGACTAATTGAAACATTTAATATACTAGAAAACTATAAATCAGTAATAAGATATGCTGAAATGTATATACGGAAAAATCATGAAAAATATAAATATGAAATACTAGAATTGAAAGCATTTGCATATATGAAGAACAAAGAATATGAAAAAGCAAGATGGGATTTTCAAGCTTTGCAGGCAGTAGACTCTAAAAAAGATATGGCTTTGTTTATGATAGCTCAAGTATACTATAATGAAGAAAAATATGAAGAATCTAAAAAAAATTATGAAAAACTTGTACTTGATTTTCCAGATTCTAAGTATAGAAAAAAAAGTCTATATTGGTTGATAAATCTAAACTACAATCAACAAGACTATAATGCGGCACTAAATTATATTGAGTTTTTTATGAAAAGCTATAGTGATGACAAAGAATATATGCAAGATATAACATATTTCCTTGCGAAGATATACTTAGACAAAAATGAAATAGAAAAAGCAGCAAAAGAATACGAAAAGTTATTGCAATATACAAAAGACAACAATGATAAACAAAAGATAATGGAAGCAATAATGAAAATATACTTCAATCAAGGAGAATTTAAACAAGCACGAATTTGGGTAGAGCGAATGCCGGAAAGCAGTTTTAAAACATTGTGGGACGGAATAATAGATCTAAGAGAAGGAATAAGTGAAGAGGCAGTAAAAAACTTTGAAAAGGTGAAAGATGATAAAGAGGTGGGAGACAAAGCAAATTACTATCTAGGAAATCATTATTTTGATACCAAAGAATATGAAAAAGCACGAGAAAGTTATGAGAAATTGCTAGAAGGTTTTAGCGCGAGTGAATACAGAGACAATGCCTTATTTAAGACAGGTTTATCATATGAGCAACAGGGAAATTATGCTCAAGCTATTATAAATTACTCAAGAGTGAAATTTTTGTATGAGGGCAGTGAGTTATATGATACAGCAGTAGTTAAATTATCTGAAATGTATGAAAAAAACAATGAACAACAAAAAGCGATTGAAAACTATACATTCTTTTATAAGAATATAAAGGAATCTGCATTTAGATCAATTGTCTTAGAAAGGTTGCTTGTATATTACATTAATGAAGAAGATATCGATACAGGAAGAAAGTATTATAAGGAATTAAAAATTGTAGATGCTGAATTGGCAGAAACATATCGAAAGTACTTTAAATAAAAGTCGGAGGTGAAACTTTTGAAAAAATTGTTGGCAATCTTTTCTATACTTGTAGTAGGACTAAACACATTTGCAGAAGAATTTGACGCAAAAGACAAAGAGGTAATTGGAAAAGATAAATGGGAAAAGGATTTGAACTTGGAGAATGACAAAAAAGTAGAAGTTGGCAAGATAAAGGATATGCAGGGGAATTTGGATTTGGATATGCAAAATATAGATACATATGATCCAATAGCAGATGTAGGTATCGAAGAAGTAGATATCGAAAACATAAGTGGACCTGACAGTGTCGCATACAATATATCGGTGTATCCATCAAAAGAAATAATAGTAAACAATGCAGACATAAATAGTGCGCCAAAAGAAAACTACGTAGTATTTGGTGTAGGAGGATATGATAAGGTAGATGCTTTTCGTTATATAGTGGATTATACCAAGCAGGACGAAGAACTATCCTATTATTTACACTTAGGTAGAGAGATAGAAGGTGAATTTAGAGATAATAGTGACATAAAAATTGATAACTACTTTGCTAAAGTATGGTATAAAAAATTTAACATAGCACTATCTCATATAATTAATGATACGGAAATACCGGGACAGCTAGATTCTAGTTATCTTTCGAAAAGAGAAACCAGAGAAAGTGAAGTAAGTCTAGAGTACAAAGTATATGATAATGACATTGATAGGGTATATTTCTTGGGATCATATTACCACAAGGGTATGGATGCAGATCCTATTAGAGATTATAGCAATGATTATTTTGATTTGGGGATAAAATATGATACAATAATTACAACTGAAAATATGGATAATTTAATAGAATTTGACATTCTTTATATAAATGATATAAAAGAAAGTGACAATATAATTGATGGAAATGAAGATAGGTATGATTCAAAGTTATCATCAATAAAAGCTGACTTTAGAGATAATATAAAGTTGCGAAGTGACAAAACAATGGAATTTACAATTGTAGCAGGAGTCGAAAGCGCCTCAAAAGAGATATTAGACAAAGAAGTGAATTACAATGCATTGCTAAAAGTAGATAAAGATTTGAGTGATGACTTGGAAGTAGGGATAAGTATCGAAAAAGAATCTATGAACAGAGCAAACAAAGATCTGCTAAAAGGTTTTGTATTTGATGATGACATACTTCCAGTTGGAGATATTGAGAATCAAGATGAAACGAGAGGACGAATAAGTGCTGCGTATATAAAGGAAAGTTTGTATATGAATGCTGAGTTTGCGTATACATATGCAAAAGATAAGGTGGTTTTTGCAGAGAAACGTGATTCATCAGACCCTGGAGATAGTTTTATAGATGGAGACACAGTGCTATATATGGGTAATCATTTTGAAAGCTTGAGTTGGTTGGAACTTTCTTATGAGTTAAGCTACACTTATAGTAACTTTAGAGGAAAATTAAATTATAAGTATAATAGCTTGGATGAAATAGCATTTAGTCCGAAAAACATGATAGGACTCGACTTGATTTATAGCAAAGATCGATTTGAGACGAGGTTGGAAGACATATATTACTCATCAATGTATGATACACATGAAAAAATATCTGAAAATCTAAATAATGATTTCAGAAATGAATTGGACGGATACAATACACTAAATTGGTATAATACGTATAAATTCAGTGATACTCTAGAAATCGGATTTAATATTAAAAATTTATTGGGAGAAGATGCAGAATACAAAACAGGCTATCCTATTGCAGATAGAAAATACACTCTTCAATTAAAAATAAACTATTAGTTAAAATATTTAAAGGAGGCAAATAGATGAAGGATTTGATGACACAAGGCGGAATAATTATGTACTTTATTATGGGACTTTCGGTGGTGGGAGCCGCAGTAGTATTAGAAAGACTTTACTATTTTTTTACTGTGGAAAAAGGCGATTCGGAAAAGCTAAAAGATCAATTATTGGAATTTATTGATAGAGGAGATATCAAAGGTGCTAAAACTATATGCCTTTCTTATGATAATTCTGTAGCAAAAGTTTTAGAAGGGATCTTGGAGTCGTATGAAAGATGTCGAGGGGATCGGCAAAAATTGGAAGAAAAAGTAAGAGAAGTTGCACTTGCACAAATACCAAATTTAGAAAGATTTATGTGGTTGTTGGGGATGACGGCTCATGTAAGTCCGTTACTTGGCTTGTTTGGAACGGTTACAGGGATGATAATAGCCTTTAATGAGATAGCAACAAAAGGAGTTGGAGATCCAAAATTATTGGCTACAGGGATATCACAAGCACTCATTACAACAGCAGCAGGACTTGCAGTTGCGATTCCTGCATTGATAATTTACAACTATTTCAACAAAAAAATAGACAGTATAATCAATGAAATGGAAAGAGCATCTACTGAATTTTTAAATGAATTGGATAAGTAGGTGGTACTGAGATGAAAATACGAAAAATTAGACGAAGAAATGAAGAAAATCTCATATTGGAATTAACTCCGTTAATAGACGTGGTATTTTTATTATTGATATTTTTTATGGTAAGTACAACATTTGTAGACATAGCTACAGGTATAAACATAAATTTGCCTGAAACTAGCTCAAGTGAGGACATACCAATACGAGATATTACTATATCAATAGATGAAAAAAGCGACGTATATATTAACAAAAAAAGAGTGAATTTGAGTAATTTTGAGAATGAGATATATAAAGCTATGGAACAAAATAAAAATGCCAGCGTAGTAATAAAAGCTGATAAAGCACTGGATTATGGACTTGTAGTAGAAATAATGACTAAAGCAAAGAATGTAGGAGCGAAAGAATTGAATCTGGCAGTAGAAACAGAAGAAAAGTAGGTGATGAAATGCTAAAAAGTAATAAAGTTATGGCACTATCTTTGATTATTTCAACACTACTTCATATTGTATTGTATATGTATCTGCCTAATTTTATTCATGAAAAAGAAGAAAAGAAGGAGGAGAAAGAGATTCAAGTAAAATTGATTGAATACAAAAAACCTCAATTCAAAACAAAAAAAGTAAATAAGGTGAAAAAATCTACAAAAAATACTAAAGTAGTAAAAGAAAAAAAAGGTAAAAATCCAATACATAAGGAAAAACCAAAGGTAGTACCAAAAGGAAGGACAGTTGAATATACTGAAAAGCTGCCAGAAATTAGTGTGCCAAAATTAAAAACAGTAGAATATGAAGAAAAAATAGTAAAAGATAAGGCAGATAAACAAAATTTCACAATAAAGAGAAGGAATGTAGAAAATAAGTTTGAAGGCGAAGACATGGAAATACTAGAAAGTGATGAAAAGTTAGAGATAGATAAAACTGAATTTTATGCGGCCGAGATCAAAGAGGACTTTGAAGAAGATGAGGTTGAAGTAAAAATAGAAGATGGCATATCTGAAGATGGAGGCAGCATAGGTGAAGTACAGATGCCAAATGCAGTCCAATTAGAGCTTGTAGAAGGAAAAGGAGAAGTTTTATGGGAGCCTTCTAACAAACTTCCCAAATACCCTTCAGAAGCTGAAAAACGAGGATGGCAGGGTCAAGTGGTATTGATAATGGATGTGGATGAGAACGGTACAATAAAAACAAGTAAAATAGAAAAACAGAGTGGGCATGACGTATTGGATATAGCAGCAATACGAGCAGCAAAATTTTGGAAAATATATATTACAAATAATAATGGCATAAAAATAAAAGGAAAAGTAAGGTTGGGGTTAAGATTCGAATTGAAAAGGTAGGTGAGCTTATGAAGATATTAGGACTGGATTTGGACATAAAGTCTAGAACAGAGCTAAAAAAAGAATCAGAAATCGGTCTTCATGAAATAAAGTTTGTAGATAAAGAGGAAACAATGCTGGAGGAAATAAAGGGCGGAAAATACAATGCTGTCCTAATTGACGAAAATATAGGGGATTTCGACGAAGTAAAAGATATATTGACAAAGCTAAATGCTACTAAGAAAAAAACGCTGGCTGTTGTAATAGGGGAAAGCGCAACATTAAAAGTAGTTGCAGGATTGGTAAAAGCTGGCGCATATGATTATGTACTAAAGCCGATAGATGGCAAAAACCTAATAAAAATAATAGATAAGGCAATAAAAGCACAAAAGATGAAAGCTGAAAGAGTAGACTCGAAAGATGTGCTTGTACCGGAAGAAGAAATAATAGGCTCAACACAGCAAATGCTTGAGATATATAAATTGATAGGAAGAGTTTCCACTAGTGATGTACCTGTACTTATCAAAGGAGAAAGTGGAACGGGAAAAGAGCTAATAGCAAAGGCCATACACAAATTAAGCGATAGAGCAAATAAAGCGTTTATCACATTTAATTGCTCGGGATTGTCATCTGACATGCTAGAAAGAGAATTGTTTGGATACGAAAAAGGAACATTCAAAGATGCTTTTTTATCAAAATTAGGGAAGTTTGAAGAGGCAAATGGCGGAACGCTATTATTAGATGAAATTGGCGAATTAGAAATGGCAGTACAAGCAAAACTTTTGAAAACACTGCAAGAAGGAGCATTTTACCGTATAGGTAGCAATAATCCAATAAAACTTGATTTTCGAATGATAGTGACGACAAGTCATGACTTAGAAGAAATGATAGTAGAAGGCAAGTTTAGAGATGAACTATATCACAAAATAAAAGTAGTAGACATTGAAGTCCCGCCCCTTCGTGAAAGAAAAGATGATATATTGTTTTTGTTGGACTATTTTGTAAAGCAGTATAACGAAGAGATGGATAAAAATATAAAAGGGTTTTCAAAGCCAGCTGTAAATAAGCTAGTAAAATATGATTGGCCGGGTAATGTTCGAGAGCTAAAAAATGCTGTAAAAAGTGCTATGGTAGTTTGCCGAGGGAATAGCATAGTGGTAGAAGACTTGCAAAGCAATATAGTTGGGCAAAAAATATCGAAGCGACATGGTGACCTTCAAGACTGGGTACTAGCAGACTGGATAGAAGGCGAAATAGAATATCGTAAAGTAGCTGCACGTGATAAT
>CAZDNU010000405.1:0-2945 GCA_964506865.1 uncultured Fusobacteriales bacterium
AAAAGAAAAAAAAGTAATAATAATTGACTATAAAACCGGATATACAAAAGAAGAGAGTCAACTTGAGGAATATAAAAAAATATTATCTGAAATTTTGGACGAGGATTATTCAATCAAAACTAAATTTATTGAGATATAGGAAAGGCGAGAGCAATGAAAAATGGGAAAAATAAAGAGAGGAATTAAATTATGTTTAAATTGAAAAGAGAGGAAAAAGCTAAATTGGTAAATGATATTCAATATTTCTTTTCTCAAGAAAGAGATGAAGATATCGGAATAATAGCAGCAGAACAAGTATTGGATTTTTTCTTGGAAGATATGGGGAAGATTATATACAATAGAGCATTGGATGATGCAAAGATCTGGCGAGAAAAAAGAAATGAAGATTTGGAATTGGATTATGAATTACTGTATAAATAGGAGGTGAAGATAAATAGAATGAAAAATAGATATTTTCACTTAAATGAAAAGTATAGACTGTGTTTGATAATGTGTATATTTATAGGTATGACAGTAGCAGTATATGCTGAAACTAGAAAATTTAAGGCTATAGTAGAGCGAGTAGTAGATGGAGATACAATTGTAGTGAAGAAACAAAACTTTATATTTTCAAAAAAATATAGAGTGCGGCTATATGGGATAGATGCTCCCGAGATAGGACAAAATTTTGGAGAAAAAGCAAAAGAATTTTGCAAAAAAATATCAAAAGATAAACTTGTAGAAGTAGAAGTGGTAGATATAGATCACTACAATAGATTGGTTGCAAATGTTTATTTTAAAGATGAAAGAATGTTGAATATTGAAATGCTTAAAAACGGATTTGCGTGGTGGTATCATTATCATGCGCCAAAAGAGAAGGTATTTGAAAAATGGGAAAAATTTGCCAGGGAAAATCACTTTGGCATATGGAAGAGAGGCGAGCAAGCAAAAGCTCCATGGCTATGGAGACGTCAAGAAAAAAGAAATAAGAAAGAAAATAAAACAAATTATTAAACGAAAGCCAATAGATTAAGTGAAGGGAGCATCCATGAGTATAATAAAAAATATAATATTGATAGGAATATTGCTTGGACTAATTGCATGTACATCGACTCAAAAAAATGACAATGAAAAACTAGCTAGCAAAATAGAAGTAAATTCAGATAATAAAGAGGAAAAAACAACTGATGAGTTTATAATTTATAATCTAGAAATACTTCAAGAGATGTACGCTGGAAGCAATAGCAATATTTTCAATGAAAAAACTCAGAAAAAAATTGATAAGTACTATACTAAGAAGTTTTTTGATATTTGGGAAAGAAAAGAAGCAAAGGTAATAAAAACTAACATTGAAAAGATACTTAACAGATACAAGGAAAATCCTGGATACGCAGAAAATAAGCAGGAACGAGATAATCAACTGATAAGCAAAATAGAAGAAAATATGAATTTACTTACTTATCCAAATTATCTACAAAACGGGATTGTATTGCGAAAATGCAATATCCGTGCTTTACCGTCAGAAAAGCCACATTATTATGACTTTAATAAAGCTGGCGAAGGTTATCCTTTTGATAATTTTCAAGTAGCTAACCTTTATGCTGGCTATCCAGTGCTCATAACTCATAAATCAAAAGATGGAAGTTGGTTTTATGTAGAAAATATAGTAGCAGAAGGTTGGGTACACTCAAAGAATATTGCATTTGTAGATGAAAAATTTATACGACGGTGGAAAACAGGCAAGTATGCGGCTCTGATATCCGATAATGTTCCTGTAAATGATAGTAATGGCATATTTAGATTTGAAGCAGGTATAGGAAGTTTTTTTCCGATAAAAGATATAAAATTGAATAAAAATATGAAAAATATTAGAGAAAACAAGGAGTATTGGTTTGGTAAAGAAGAGCAGGAATTAGAAATAAATAAACTTTCGAAAGAGAGAAGTGAATCTAATCCAATAAATAAAAATAATGACAAACTTGAAATATTTATTGTAAGTGAAGACGAAAATAAAAATGCTATAATGAAAACAGCAAAAATATCAAAAGATGTAGCAGTGGAAAAGCCTTATAAATTTAATCATAAAAATATGATACGGATATTAGAAGAGTTGCATAATGAAAATTATGGCTGGGGTGGTTTACATGGAAATAGAGATTGTTCGGGAATGGTAAGAGATATATTTGTACCGTTTGGTATGATATTACCAAAATATTCATATAGTCAAGCTACAAAAGATGACTATATAATTTTGGAAAATTTAGATAAAAAATCAAAATTGGAATTTATAAAGAATAATGCAAAACCATTTTCGACTTTACTTTATAAATATGGACATGTGATGTTGTATGTAGGAAGTTATAATAATGACATTTTGGTTTTTCATAACGTATGGGGAATAAAAACAATAGACCAAGCTGGTAAGGAGGGACGACATTTAATAGGAAAGGCAATATTGTCGAGTATAGAGTTTGACAAAAATATTTCTAATCGAGTGACAGAATTATTGGATGATATAATAATCATGAATGATGTATTGCCAACTTCACCTTACAAATATCTAATAGATTTTGAGGATTGATATAAAAATAGACCTTGCAAAAGCTTACAAAATTTTAAAAAATATGATATACTAAATGCTGTAATTATAATTTAGACAGGAGGAAATAAAATAGATGATAGGAATTGGAATAGTAGGATTACCAAATGTTGGAAAATCAACATTGTTTAATGCAATAACAAAAGCAGGGGCTGCAGAAGCTGCAAATTATCCATTTTGTACCATAGAGCCAAATGTAGGAATGGTATCGGTTCCAGACATAAGATTGTTTGAACTGGAAAAAATAATAAATCCCAAAAAAACAGTAGGAGCAACTGTAGAATTTGTAGATATAGCTGGGTTGGTAAAAGGAGCATCGAAAGGTGAAGGACTTGGAAATCAGTTTTTGTCAAACATAAGAAATACA
>CAZDNU010000406.1:0-4940 GCA_964506865.1 uncultured Fusobacteriales bacterium
CGTATATCTATATTATATGATAAATAAGGCATGTCGGTTACTAAAAAACTATTTTTTAGTGCCCGGCTCACAATATTAGAATGATATACAATTTCATCCATGCTTACCTTTAGTGTCGAATCTGCTCCTTGTACTATATTTGCAAGCGAGTCACCTACTAGTACCATATCGATTCCTGCAGCTTCCGCAACAAGTCCCATTTGATAATCATATGCTGTTATTACTGATATTTTTTCATTATTTTTTTTACTCAAAATTTCATTTATACTTGTCATTTACGGTCATCTCCATAAAATATTATTTTACTCTTATCCTATCATAATTTTATCATAAATTCAAGTAAATTTTAACATTACGGGGACTGCCCTTTAAAAATAGACAGTCCCCGTTTTTTTATCTTTTTGCTAATTTCATCATGTCAAACATAGGTAACATTACAGACATCACTATTACTCCTATTATCAGCCCCATTACTACTATCATTACAGGTTCTAATATAGAAGTCAAAGCTTTTATTTCATTTTCTACTTCACTATCATAAAAATCAGATATTTTCAGTAGCATCTGTTCTAAACTTCCACTACCTTCCCCTACTGATACCATCTTCGATACCATTATAGGAAATATCCCACTTAATTCTATTTGTTCTGATATACTTCCACCTTCTCGTACATTGTTTCGTATATTTTCTATCACAACTGATATAGCTTGATTTCCTACAGTCTCTCTTACAATCTCCAAAGAGTTTAATATTGGAACACTGCTTCCTATCAATATTCCAAGTGTCCTTGCAAATCTTGAAATAGCTACTTTCTTCATCAAGTTTCCAAATATAGGTACCTTAAATTTAAACAAGTCAAAGTAATACCTACCCTTGCCATCCTTTATATATATTTTCAACATAACTATTGCTATAATTAGGCCGCCTATTAAGTGCATCCAATAACCTTGTAAAAATTTTGATGTACTTAGTACAATCTTTGTTGGTAATGGTAGTTCTATACCTGCCCCTTCAAATATTCCTTCAAATTTTGGTAATACTTTTGTCATCAAAAATATTACCACTGCTACTGATACCGCAAACATAGTTGCCGGATATACCAAAGCTGCTTTTACTTTTGATTTATTTTCTTCTTCCGCTTCCAAAAATTTTGCAAGATTTATAAGTATCATGTCTAGTTTACCTGTAGCTTCTCCTGCCCTTATCATACTATAATAAAACTTAGAAAAAGCTTTTGGATGCCTCTCCAATGCCTCTGAAAAACTTAATCCAGCTAATACATCTCTTCTTACATTAGTAAGTATACTTTTAAACAACGGTTCTTCCTGTTGATCCTCCATAACTTCCAATGCTGATATAAGTGGTATTCCCGCATCTATCAATGTCGATAGTTGTACCGAAAACTCCATTAAAGATCTTGCTTTTACTTTTCTAAATCTATAAAATATATCCTGTTCAAATTCTTCGCCTTCTTCTTCAGCTGATATTAAAATATAGCCCATATCCGAAAGTTTAGAAGCTAATGTTTCTTGATTTTCTACTTCCAATTCACCACTAATAGCCAATCCATCTTTGTCTCTTGCTTTATACTTATACTTTGCCATATCATACAACTCCAATCAGATATGATGTTTTCAACTTTATATTATAACATATTTGAATTACGCAACCTTTTAGCCATCTCTTCATATGATATAAATCTTTTTTCGTATAATTCTTTTAATGAACTATCCATAGCTCGCATTCCAAATTTTGTTCCAGTCTCTATCATAGAGTAAATTTGATGAGTTTTGGCTTCCCTGATCAAATTTGCTACTGCCGGAGTGTTTACAAGTATTTCTGCTGCTAGTACTCTTCCTTTTTTATCTCCTCTTGTTATAAGTTGTTGCGATATTACACCTTTTAGAGTATTTGATAGTTGCAATCTTATTTGTGATTGTTGATTTGTAGGAAATACATCCACTATCCTATCAATTGTTTGCGCTGCATCATTTGTATGCAGTGTGGCAAATACCAGATGCCCGGTTTCTGCTGCTGTCAGTGCTGCTTCTATTGTAGTCAAGTCACGTAGCTCTCCTATAAGTATTACATCCGGATCTTGTCTTAGTACAAATTTTAGCGCTGCCGCAAAAGAACCTGTATCCGTATTTAATTCTCTTTGCTCTATTACACTACGCTTATGTCTATGCAAGTGCTCTATTGGATCTTCTATTGTTATTATGTGTTCGGCTCTTGTCTGATTTATTGTATTTATCATCGAAGCAAGAGTCGTACTTTTACCACTCCCTGTAGGTCCCGTTACCAGTACCAATCCATTTTTATATTCTGTAAATTTTATTATTGTTTGAGGTAGTCCCAATTTTCTTATATCAGGCATATCTGTACTTATGGTTCTTAAGGCTCCTGCTACCGTCCCTCTTTGCATATGTATATTTGCTCTATATCTTCCAAGGTTGTTGATACCAAAAGAAAAGTCCAACTCTTTATTTTCTTCAAACTCTTTTTGCTGCTCGTCATTTAGTATAGAGTATATTATTCGCTGAGCATCATGTGGCATCAATCTTTCAGATTCTACTTCTTTTAGCATACCATGTACCCTTAGTATCGGTGGTTTTCCTACTACTATATGTATATCCGATGCGCCTTCATCTTTAGCTTGTTCCAAAATTTCCCTTATTTCCATATTTTCACACACTCTCCTTTTTACAATTTATCTTTTAAATGTAGTTATAAATTATTGATACTATCCCCATTACAAAGCAATATACAACAAAAAACTTCAAATTAGCCTTTTTTATAAGCCAAATTAATAGTTTCAAACTAAAATATCCTGTAACAAAACTAGTTATAAAACCAATAAAAAAAATCCAAATATTAATTTCTAATTTCAATTCAGAAACATCTTTTAGTTTTATTAAAAACGCTCCCAGTATAGCCGGTATAGATAATAAAAATGAATAGTTAGTAGCTACATTTTTTTTTAATCCCAACATTTTTCCTACTGCTATTGTAGAGCCAGATCTAGAAATTCCTGGAAAGATCGCTAACCCCTGTACAAAACCTATTATTATAGAATCTTTTACTGCAAATTCTTCAATTTCCTTTTTAGTATTTTTTTTCATCTCATATATCAGTAATAACATACTTGTAATTATCAACGCCAGTCCGACGTAATTTAGTTTTGCTGAAAATCCCTCAACATAATCTTTTATCATTATGCCTATAATTCCCGTAGGTATTGTTCCTATTATTACCAATATCCCCATCTTACTTTTCGGATTTTCCATAAAACTTTTTTTAAAACTTTTTGTATCTTTCAAAGAATAGACGCTGGCAAAGACCGATTTGATTATAATCCATATATATTTTCTATAAAAAAATATAACAGCCAGCAAGGTTCCAAGATGAAGAGTTATATCAAAAAATAGACTGCTTCCCACATCAATTCCAGTTAATTTATGCAAAATAGCCAAATGCCCAGAAGATGATACTGGTAAAAATTCTGTAATTCCTTGAATTATTCCTAGAAATATAGCTTTTATCGTTTCCATAATTCAACTCCCTACAGATATTTATCTTCGTTCATAAGATATTGCGTTACATAGTCATATATTCCCTCTTCCAAAGAATAAAATTTTTCATTATATCCTATTTTTTTTAATTTATCCATCTTTGCTTGGGTATAATATTGATATCTCCCTCTAAGATCTTCAGGCATATCTACAAATTTTATATTTGATTTTTTTTCCATAGATTTCATTGTATTGTCAGCCAAGTCATAGAAACTTCTAGCTTTGCCTGTTCCTAAATTATATATTCCGCTTTTATTTCTATTTTCTATAAAAAAGTTTATAACCTTTACTACATCTTTTATATACACAAAGTCCCTTAACTGATAACCATCTTTATAACCATCTTTATATGATTTAAATAGCTTCACTTGTCCTGTTTCCTGTGCTTGATTATACGAATGATATACCATACTAGCCATTCTATTCTTGTGGTATTCATTTGGTCCATATACATTGAAAAATTTCAGTCCTACATACTGTGCAGGAGTAATCTTTTGCTTCAAAACCCACAGATCAAATATATGTTTTGAGTAACCATATTTATTTAATGGCAATAAATCTTCTAACTTCTCTTGCTTGTCACTGTATCCCAAATCTCCATCTCCATAAGTAGCCGCACTAGAGGCATATATGTAATTTATATTTTCCTTATTTGCATATTTCCATAGCTTTTTACTATATTCATAGTTATTTTTCATAAGAAAGTCTGCGTTTTTTTCGGTAGTAGCCGAACAAGCTCCCATATGCACAATTGTGTCTATTTTCACTTCCGTACTTTCTAGCCACTCAAATAATTCGTCTCTATCTACCCAATCATAATATTTTCGTTTTCTTATGTTCAGCCATTTTTCTCCACTGTGTAGTTTATCAGATAATATTATATCCTCTCTTCCTAATTGATTTAAGTACCATATCAAAGCACTTCCTATAAAACCAGACGCTCCTGTTATAAGTATCATCTTTGTCGTCGGAAAATCCGACTCCACCTCCTATATTTTAAGAATAATCTATTGTATTTTTCCATCTTTTGTGTTGCCAAAACCACTGCTCCGGGTTTTCTTTTATTATTTTTTCCATCTCATTTATTATCAACTGAGCATTGTCTTCAATATCTTTATTTGTATTCCCTGTATTTTTTAGTTTTAATCTTTCTGATACATATACATTGTATGATTTATCTCTATTTTTTACTGAATATGTCATTATCGCAGGTACGCCTAGCTTCACAGCCAGTCTAACCGGACCTTCTACTGCCCAAGTCTCTTTCCCAAAAAAGTTTACTTTTACATCTTTTGAGTATTGATCTGATATCAGGCCTAATATACCATTTTCTTTTATAATTTTTATTATACTTCGAAAACTTTTAC
>CAZDNU010000407.1:0-2979 GCA_964506865.1 uncultured Fusobacteriales bacterium
ACTTAATAGGGTGTAGGTCGAGAGCAGGAATGATAGGTGCTATAGTAGCTTTATTTATATTTGCATTATGTTTTCGCAAGCAGATAATAAAAAATTACTTTGAAATATTTGTAATAGCATTTTGTTGTATTGCCATGCTTTTGATAATGAATAATTTCTCAGATGGATCTTTGCTACAAAAAATATCCAGTACAGGGCAAGATTTTAAAAAGCTAAAGGAAGGTTCAGCAAGTAAAGAAGAAAAGATTATTCAAAATATACGTATAAAAAACATTAAAATGTATGGAGATAGGATAAATTTCACCTTCAATAACGATAGAAAACTAAAAATACAACACGAATATCAAGATGGAAAATCAGTTATAAAATTTTTTAAAAATGATAATGAAAAAATTGATATGGCTATGCATAATTCCGGTGAGATTAAGTTGGCGGATCCTATTTATGGCAAAATAGATACTAGAATTCGTTGGATCAAGATACGTAAAGAAAAACATCAGTCTTTAGCCATAAAAATTGGAAGATACAAATTTGACTTTATAGTGACAGAAGAAGGTTTTCGTGTGGCAGACGGCAGAACTTTGGACTTAGTGGTTCCAGAAAATCCACCTAGACTAAAATTCTTGGATGGAAAAGAGAGGATTGGGTCAGCCAGGGGTTACATATATTCGAGGTCAGTGCCAATATTAAAAGAAACTATGTTTTTGGGGTATGGACCGGATACATATTCTATTACTTTTCCCCAAAATGACTATTTGGGAAAAATGCTGGCGTATAATACAAGTGGCAAGGTAATAGATAAGCCCCACTGTATGTATCTGCAAATGGGTATAAATACAGGAGTAATATCTTTAGTCTTGATTTTATTTGCGTTTGCATATTACTTTTTTGAAAGTTTATTTATATATATAAAATCAGACTATAGTGAATATATATATATAGTGGGCTTGGGTATATTTACAGGTTTTATCGGATATTGTGTAGCAGGTTTATTTAATGACAGCATAGTGTCTGTAGCGCCGGTATTTTGGGTGTTATTTGGAACGGGGATAGCTATAAATTACAGGATAAAAAAAGAGCAAAAAAAACTTAAAAATAATTTTGACAAACAATAATTTTATGTGTTATAATCAATCGGGCAATTATGAAAGCCTTAATATTTTGTGAGAGGAAGTGTTTTTGTGTTAAGAGGTAAAGTAAAATGGTTTGATACGAAAAAAGGTTTTGGATTTATCCAATGTGATGACGGAAAAGATATTTTTGTTCATTATTCAGCAATAACGATGGATGGTTTCAAAAATTTAGAAGAAGCTCAAGAAGTTGCATTTGAAGTTGTAGAAGGACAAAATGGACCACAAGCATCAAATGTGACATTAGCTGACTAATTCAAAATAAAATGACGTCACGAATAAGCCTGCGTAAAGCAGGCTTATTTTATTTTTTGAACAAAGCAAAGCAGATGACCCCTTAAAGCACACAATGTATCGTAAAAGAACACAAGTTGACAAAAGGAACTGTTTTGAGATATAGGAAGCCCTTTGAAATAGGCGAAGAATAAATTTGAAAAAAATGAAACATACTTGCTAAGCATTATTATTGAAGCATAAAATAAAAGAACATGAGAAGGAGGAGAAGAAGAAGTGAAATTCAAATTTATTGTATTATTTTGCGTATTCATGATATCATTTATTATTTTAGGTTGCTTTAGCAAGGGTCATGAAGAAAATGTAAAATTGAGCAAAGGAATGGTAGCAGAGCAAAAAGATGAAGGGGTTAAAATTTTTACAAAAGATGTGTTGGTAGGAGCTGAGATCGAGATAAACGGGATTATAGAGGAACTCGATATTGAGATACCAGAAAACTACATGGTAATTCAAACAAGCAAAGATTACAAAACTATATTATCCTTGGCATTTGTAGGAGGCGAAGAAGGTAATATAGAATTTCTCTTAAAAAATAGCTCAAAAGATATAGAGATAAAACTTTTGAAAACTATTTCTAAACAGGACTTAGCAAAGAAAAAAGGGTGACTGGCTAATATGCCAAGTGCCCTATTTTCGAGAATGGGACAAGCGTAAGAAAGAATATAAAGTCAGATTTGTAGAAAAGGGAATGAATATGCTTAGTAATAACTAAGTTAGTATAAAAATAGATACTGTATAAGGAGGAGGAAATATGAAAAAAGCTTTACTTTTATTAATGTTATCAACTTTACTTGTTTTTCTTTTGGGTTGCATGAATGATGAAAATCAAGAGGAGTTTAAAATCGGTCAAGGGATAATAACAGAAAAAAAAGATAGTGGACTTAAAATTATTACAGAAAGTAAATATATAGCGGCAGAATTTGAGATTACAGGAAACTTATCAGAGGATGACTTAGAGGTTTCACAAGAGTATATGTTGGTACAAAATAATAAAAATAAAAGGAATCAAGTATCTTTGGCATTTGTGGGAGGCGAAGAAGGCAATATAGAATTTTTGCTGAAAACAATATCACAGGATATGGAAATAAAGCTTTTGAAAACAATATCAAAACAAGATCTAGCTAAAACGAAATTGCTAAAAAAGAATATAGAGCCAAGATTACTGGGGGATTACGATCAAAATAATGAAGTCGATATTAGAGATTTCAATGTATTTAAAAGTAATTATGGCAAAACAAATGATATCTATGATATAGGACCTGCAGAATTAGGGACAGAAGGAGCTTGGGAAGGAATATATTGTTATCTAATAGGAGACGGTAGAGTTGGACTGGAAGATTTGGCAGTGTTTGCAGGCAACTTTGGGAAGCAAATTTATGGAGTATCAGATGTAAGGGTAATTCCTGAAAATATAACTTTAAATCAAGGAGAAATTTATCAATTTGAAGCAGAAGTAACTTACTTTGGAATTACTTTATTTGAAAAAGAGGTAGACAGTTGGCGTGTAGAAAATACAAACATTGCACAAATAGATGAAAATGGATTATTAACTGCA
>CAZDNU010000408.1:0-2364 GCA_964506865.1 uncultured Fusobacteriales bacterium
TCTTTGTATTCAATTGTAAATCCCAATGGATCAATATCGTCTTTCAGATCAAATTTATTAATAAAGTAGTGTAATATAATAACATTTCCTGTAATTACGTCAATACGTTTTGCCTTTAGCATCATAATCATGGAGGGATAATTATTCAATTGATACCAATTTATTTTATTGTCTTCCATGTATTTCGAAGGAAAAATAGTTCCGCGAATAATTCCTACAGCTTGGTGATTGCATAAGTCTTCAAAAGATCTCACAGGAGATGTTTTGCGTGCAATAGCTACAGTGCGAATAGCCCGAATAGAATCTACATAAATAAACTCACCATTTCTTTCATCTGAACGAAAAAAAATAGCTCCATCTATTTCGCCAGACTTCAAAAAATCCACAACTCGACTTTTTGGAGCCAAAAATATTTCATAATCGATATTTGTCCTCTCCATTATAGCAACAAGGTATTCATAGTGAGTGCCAGCTATATTTCCGTGATCATCTATATACCCAAATGGTTTATTTTCAAGTACAAAAAGTGTCATTTTATCTTTAGCTTGAATATAAAAAAAAGAAAATATAAAAAAAAACAGAGTTATATATTTTTTTGACATTTTAAGACCTCCTATAAAAAGAACTATATTTAGTTAATTACAGAACTCTGCAATCTTTGTTTTTTATAACTATCTAAAAAAATCATATATTAAATAAATACCATGTATTTCTTCAAATCCTCTTTTTAGTTATAAAAAAATACTAATGGTTTATTTTTGAACACCCGTTTAAGAACATGGTTAGTTTTTGAAGTTGTTGTTTTGATGATTATGCAGTATAATCATACGGTTGAAGATCGAAGAAAGAGATGATGAAATATTTATAGTTGGGAATCATTTGGCATTGGGAAATTGGAATATAGATAATGCATTAAAATTGTAAACCGAAAGTGGATTCTATCCAGCTTGGTATGGAGATGTATGGTTAGACAATGATTGTGTTATAGAATATAAATTTGTAAAAAGAAGTAAATATGTGAAGTAATATGGGAAGAGGGAGAAAATAGGAGGTAAATATAGATAATAACAGTGATTTTTACTTAGAAGAATTTGGAAATGATATTTACTTGAAAGAAAAAGGTGAAATTGAAATTATGTTTGATGACGAAAACATGAAATGTGAGATTGAAAAAAAATAGGAAAAATTGTTGCAATTAAATTTGCAATTTTCATTGCAATTTTCAAGTGAAAAAAAATATTGCAAAAAAAAAACGTTTATGATATAATTATGTTCCCTGCTTCATTTGGTGATGAGGCAAAATTCATAGGGAGGAGGTAAAAAGATGAAAAAAAATTACGAATTAATGTTTATTATTGATCCGCAAACAACAGAAGAAGAAAGAAAAGAAGTTGTTGCGAAGGTAAACAGTATTCTTGAAGTAGTAGAAGCTGGTGAAGTGAAAGTAGACGAGTGGGGCGAAAGAAAACTTGCTTATCCTATAAACAAAAAAAGCACTGGTTACTATGTATTGGTAAAATTTGTATGTGCAGGACCAAATCTTGCAGAAATGGAAAGAAGACTAAACATACAAGAGCAAATAATGAGATATATAGTTGTAAATAAAGACTAAATAAGTTAGGTGATTTTAAAATGGGTATAAATCTTATAGTACTGACAGGACGACTAACTGCTGATCCTGAGTTGAAATATACACAAAGTGGAAAAGCTTTTGCTAGATTTACTTTAGCAGTAAATCGTACTTTTAACAGAGATCAAACAGATTTTATAAACTGTGTAGCTTGGGATAAAAGAGCAGAAGTAGTAGCGGAGTATATGAGAAAAGGGAGTCAAGCTGGCGTACAGGGCAGGCTTAGTGTAAGAAGCTATGAAGACGAAAGCGGTCAAAAAAGAAAAATAACTGAAGTAGTTGTAGATACTGTAGAATTTTTGGATACAAAGAAATCTTCAGGTTCAGACACTAACTATAGTTCGAATGAGAGCTCTTTTAGTGGACAAAATGTAGAAGATGACGAGTTTCCATTCTAGCTAAATTTTTTGGAGGTGAAAGAAAATGGCAGTAGAAATGAAAAGAAGAAGAAAAAAACCACGTCCACGTATAAAACGTGAAGATATAGATTATAAAAATGTAGATATGCTTAAGAAATTTATGACTGATAAAGGAAAAATACAACCTGCGAGAGTTACAGGTGCAGATGCAAGAATGCAAAGAAGAATTACTAGAGCTATAAAAAGAGCAAGAAATATAGCTTTATTACCATATGTAGTAAAAGACTAATAATATATACAAGGAATTGACTGATATAAAAGTCAATTCCTTTTTTTTCCAATTACCACGGGGTCAACCCCTAATGGCAAGCCGTT
>CAZDNU010000409.1:0-3504 GCA_964506865.1 uncultured Fusobacteriales bacterium
TTCTTAGTGATTTGAGATACAGAGAAGGTGATAAATTGATAGATAGATGGTCTTATGTAGAAGCTACGGAAACTGATGACTTATTTTATAACGAAGGTCAATATCTAGGGATGGGATATCAATCACATCTTTCTCTTGAAGAAGAAGCGCGTATTGTGAGCAATGTATATGCTGATTCGCCTGCAGATAATGCAGGATTTTTGCGAGGAACAAGAATAACAAAAATAAATGGAAAAACTATTCGAGAGATAGAAGATAGTAATCAATGGGATACAATATATGGGGTGGACGAAGAAGGTGTAGCAGTGCAAATGGAAGTTTACAATACTAGAGATGGAGAGGGACCTTTTGAACTAACAATTGTGAAAGGGGTAGTAACTATGGATACTGTTCCACTTGTAAAAACGATAAATGTTGGTGATAAAAAAGTTGGATATATATTATTTAATAGTTTTATTACACCAGCTATTTCGCTTTTGGATTCGGCATTTACTCAGCTGAAAAACGAAGGGACAAGTGAGCTCGTATTAGACCTAAGATATAATGGTGGAGGATATCTAAATATAGCAAGTGATTTAGGTGGATATATTAACACAGAACAAACCAGTGGTAAGGTTTTCCAAAAGTTAATATATGAATCAAGGGCACAAACTATGGAAAGAACGGAGTGGTTTGCCACAAAAAATAATTCGTTGAATTTGGATCGAGTATTTATATTGACAACAACAAATACTGCATCAGCAAGTGAAGCTGTAATAAATGGACTAAAACCGTTTATCGATGTGTATACAGTAGGGAAGACAAGTCATGGAAAACCAGTGGGTATGAATGGTTATCCAAACTCAAGTTTAGGTATTACAATCTGGCCAATAACCTTTAAAGGTGTAAATGCATTAGACGAAGGAGACTTTTTTGATGGATTTATACCAAATAAAGAGGTAGAGGACAGCATGGAATACAAATTGGGTGATATCAACGAACCCATGCTAAAGGAGGCTCTATACTTCATTGAAAATGGAAAGTTTGCACCAGAAAGTGGAAAACTAAAAAGACAATCTGCATATGACATAAGTCAACCATACCGTAGTGGAGTAAAAGGACACTACAATATATATTAGGAGGAATGAATATGAAGAAAATACTAACTGTATTAATTTTTACTATTAGTGCAACATGTTTTGCGAATACAAATTCTATAGGTGCAAGCATCGATGAGGCTATGATTAATCAATTTTTGAGTGTAGTTGAAACGCTAGAAGGTAAAAGCCATATAAGATTGATGGGCGCAAAGACAAAGTATGACTGGAAAATAAATAATATGAATATTGATATAGAGTTGCAAGGCATTACTTTTACTGGGGATGTGGATATAGATATATTTGGTCAAAACCTTAGTTCGCCAGTGACTGGTTTAGTTAATTTTCGTTTGGACAAAGAAAATGATGAGATAGTATTTAAAGTAGAGAAATTGGTCCCTGGAAAAAAGAGTATAGAGGATACTATAGATCTATCCAAGATGTATTCACCTGAATTTTCATATAAATTACCTAAGGTAGAAACTCAAAATTATGAGATGGAATTGCCTAATGGAGAGGTAAAAAAAATAATGATGAATGTGTTGGATAAATCAATTGAACTAGGTGAAGATAAGATATTTATATACTCACAAGTAGAATTTCAAAGTGAAGAATAGGAGGAAAAATGTACTTTTTTGATAATTTTGTAGAAAAACTTGAAAAAGAAAGTGGAGAAATAAAAAAACATTATAAATTTAGCTTATCACTAAGAAAAAAGTTGTTTTGGATACTTATAGGAATCACAATGATAATGATAGGAATATATGGTGGGCTAGTAAAATATAGTGAAGGTAACTATATTTTTATGATGATATTTATAGGAATTTTGGGCTATGGCGTATTTGCTATGATATACAATATTAGTAGCTATAAACTTGAACTTGACTTGGAAAAAGGAATACTTATATATCAAAACTCTGAAGTAAAGCTGGAGGAAATAGATAAAGCAGTACTTCGGCCTATGCTAATCGGTACAAAAAAGAAACTGGTACTTTGTATAGAGTTGTATACAAAAGACGATACAAAATATATTTTCCCCTTATATATGGCAAAAAAAGTTAGATTTGCATATATATTAAAAAAAGTGTTTGGCGAAAACTTTATCATTGAAAAAGAGATATAAGCTTGGAAATTGTGTGTATTATATGAAAAATGGAGGTTATTATGAAAAAAATATTAATATTAGGTTTAGTGGCAATAACGTTATTGTTAGGGGCATGTACTAAATTATCGGCACATCTCGTATCATATAAAGACGAAATGGATGTTAGTGAGCCAATAATTGTAAAATTTAACAAAAGAATGGCACCAAGATCATTAAATGAAAAAAATGTGAGATTGCTGTATGCAGATAGACATAAGAAAATGAATGGACACGTAATATATACAAAAAATCTAAAAAGATTGCAATTTATGCCAAGTAGAAGCTTGCTGACATCTACTGAATATGAATTGGTAATATCACCAAGAGCGAAGTATGCAAATGGAAAAGATATAGGTAAAGAGATATCTTTTAAGTTTAGAACTAGACCAGCACATAAATGGGAAAAAACAGGAGCCCCAAAGCGAAAAGAGATATATTTGATAAAAAATAGTGATAGCGATACTGCGGAAGTAGTCACAACCGAAGGAGCTATAAGTACCAGCGGAGCAATAGAAATAGAATAAGCAGGAGTTGTATATGAAAAACAAAGTTTTTTTTACAAAAGAGGCATTAAAATATGAAAAAGGAAAAAAAATAGCCCTTATTTTTTCGGATTATAACATAATAGAAAATGAGGACGCTTATGATAAATATGTAAAAGAAAATTATATATTATATAGCGAACAAAAAAAGAATATGTTTTTTGGAGTAAAAAAAGGCAAATTTCTAAAACAATATTTTTTGGATAAAAGATTTATGGGTATAAAAGAGGAATACTATTTGAGTTATGAACAAGGCTGCCCATATGACTGTGTATATTGTTATCTGCGTGAATACTATCAGCATGGGGGATATAAATTTTATGTCAATACAGAAGATATGTTTAGCGAGCTAGATGAATTTCAGGGAAAAGGAAAAATGATAAGCTGTGGTATAGTTAATGACTCGCTGGCCTATGACCAAATAACTGAGATTAGTAAAGATTTAATAGAGTACTTTGGTCATCGTAAAGATATAAAATTGGAAATCCGAAGTAAAAGTACAAATATAAAAACATTATTAGATATTAAACCCGCGCCCAACTGTATAATTGCATTTAGTTTCAACCCGAAGGAGCTGATTAGTCAGTATGAGATAGGTACAGCAGCTTTTGGGCAGAGAGTGATAGCTATAAAGATGCTTCAAAAGCATGGATATCGTATAGGCTTAAGATTTGACCCTATGCTATACACAGAAAGTTATGAAAAGTTATATGAAGAAATGATTCGAGAAATATTTGAAAAT
>CAZDNU010000410.1:0-6598 GCA_964506865.1 uncultured Fusobacteriales bacterium
GTATGTGGGATAAATAAAAACTTGGACAGAGTTTATGTTCGGAGGAATGACCATGAAGCTAAGCAAAATACTTTATAATGTATTTCTATTATGTGGAATAATATGTTTTGCATTTGGAATGTTATTAACACATTACTATATGTTTGAGGCTATGACACTAGAAAGGCCATATTATTATTTTTTTCAGATATTTACTTATTTAGTATCATTGTCTTTTTTTGTTTTTGCAAGTTTTTGTAAAACAAAGCCAAAAAAGGAAAAAAAATTTCCGAAAAGGGAAAAAATGTTTGAAGATACAAATTTGGAAAAAGCTGTACGTTCGGTGATATATAAGGCGGAGGGGAAGCTATATACATCTGATGTGGAAGATATAAAAATTTTGAAGTGTGAAAATTATAAAGATTTGGAATTTCTAAGTGGTATTGAATATCTAAAAAGACTAGAAGAATTGGATTTGTGGGGCACGAAGGTAGTAGATATAAGTCCGATAGCAAAGTTATTATTTTTGAAAAAACTTTCATTATGGGGTACAAATATATTTGATATAAGCAGTTTACACTATCTAAATTCTTTAAATTATTTGTATTTACAAGAAACCAAAGTACGAGATGTTACAGTTTTGAAGCGATTGAAAAACTTAAAATATCTTAATTTGGCAAGCACCCCTCTTTTGAATACAGATGCACTAGAATACTTAGAAAATTTAGAGTTTTTAAATCTAGAAGATGTAAAACTAAAAAAAATAAACTTTATAAAAGGAATGAAAAATTTGATTTTTTTAGATTTATCAAACACAGAGATAGAAGACATTTCTAATTTGAAATACTTAAAAAATCTTGAAAATTTAAATATATCTAAAAATAAAATCGAAAATATAGAAGTGTTGTTATCACTTCCAAAACTTCAAAAAGTAAACTTGATTGGGGTACCTACCTTGTATGCAAAAGCAAACTGTAGAAATGTCCTAAAAAATCTTGAAAAAAATCGAGTTGAGATATTATATTAAAAAAGGTCTTAGGTAGATATATTTACCTAAGACCTTTTTTAATTGCAAGGTGCTTGTAGTTTTACAACATTTTCGTATTTCATTTTACCACCAAAGATATCAAGTGCACTCCCTATAGTGTAGTGAACGATACCATTTCCAAGCTGGTTAATTAATTCTATATCTTCGAAAGACTTTATACCACCAGCATAAGTCGCAGGAATAGAAGACCAGTTAGCAATATTTTGCACTAATTCTTCATCTATTCCTTGTTGCTTACCTTCTACATCGACTCCATGAACCAGAAACTCATCGCAATAAGTAGATAATAGTTCTAAATTTTCTTTGTTAACTTCAAAATCAGTAAATTTTTGCCATCTATCTGTTACGACATAATATTTACCATCTTTTTTTCTACAGCTAAGGTCTAACACCAATCTATCTTTAGTGACTGCATCAACTAATTTATTTAAATTTTCAAAATCAATCTTTCCATCTTTAAACACATAAGAGGTAACAATAATGTGACTTGCACCTTTGTCGAGATAAAACTTTGCATTATCAGGATTGATTCCGCCCCCAACTTGTAATCCACCAGGATAAGCTTGTAGTGCTTCGATAGCGGCCTCCTTGTTTCCTTTTCCTAGCATAATGACATGCCCACCTTTTAGATTATCTTTCTTAAAAAGTTTGGCGTAATATGCAGGAGATTCTTTTGATATGAAATTTTCTATGATTCCAGTTCCATTATCAGATAACGTACCACCTATTATTTGTTTGACTTTTCCGTTATGAATATCTATGCAAGGTCGAAACATAAAACTAGCTCCTTTCAAATTTTATTAATATAGGCTATTATAGCATAAAAAGCAAAAAAATTCATTCAAAAAATGGCAAAAGCTCCTACTTTCTACTTGTAAGTTAAAAAATTATATGTTAAGATAAAGTATTAGTATAGACTGGAAGGAGAAAATAAAAAATGGCAGGAAAGAAAGCAGGTAAAAGTTTTGAAGAAAATATATTAGATTTGGATAATATAATTTTGGAGTTGGAAAATGATGAACTAACTTTGGATAATTCAATCAAAAAATATGAAGAAGCAATAAAAATAATTGATAAATGTCAGACTATAATAAATAGTGCAGAGGGAAAAGTAAAAAAAATAATTGATGATAATTCAGAAATAATTTATGAAGAATTTGAATAAAATGGAGGATTATATGAAAAATTATTTAGATTTGAAGGCTAGAATGATAGAAAAAGTATTAAGAGACTGTATGGAAGAGATAAGATATCCTAAAATATTGGAAGACGGAATGCGATATGCTTTGCTAAATGGTGGAAAACGAATACGACCAATATTACTTTTGATGACATTGGAATTGTTTGATACAGACCAAAATCTTGGATTGCCGTCAGCCGCTTCGATTGAGTTTATACATACGTATTCATTAGTACATGATGACTTGCCTAGCTTGGATAATGATGATTATCGAAGAGGAAAATTAACAACGCATAAAAAATACGGTGAAGCAGAAGCATTATTAATTGGAGATGCCTTGTTGACAGAAGCGTTTCATATTTTAGCAAGCAAAAACAAAGACATACCAGCAGAAAAAATAGTTAAAATCATTGAAAAAACTGCTATGGCAGCAGGAGCAAACGGTATGATTGGTGGACAATTGATAGATACAGAAAGTGAAGGAGAAATTTTGGATATGCCATCTATTCAGTATATTCATACCCATAAAACAGGAATGATGTTACGTTTGCCAATAGAACTAGCACTGATAATAGCAGATGTAGACAAAGAAGATACCGAAAATATGATAAAATATGCTGATTTGATAGGAATAGCATTTCAGATAAAAGATGATATCTTGGATGTGGAAGGTAATTTTGATAAACTTGGGAAGCAAGTAGGAAGTGATGTGCAGCGAAACAAAGCAACTTATCCGGCTCTATTTGGAATAGAAAAATCAAAAGAGATATTAAATGAAAAAATTGCAGAAGCCAAAGATATAATAGAGCGTAGATATGGCAAAGAAAAAGGTGATAAATTTATACAATTGGCAGAATATATAGGTGTGAGGGAAAAATAATGGCAAAAAAACGAATTGTAATTAAAATAGGAAGTAGTAATCTTATAAAGGATAACAAAGTAGATAGTGAAAAAATTGAAAGTATAGCGAGTCTTATCAATGAGTATAGGAGCAAAGAATTTGAATTTATAATTGTAAGTTCGGGATCTGTATCAGTAGGACGAGAGAGAATGAATATAAAAGAAGCCCTGAAAATTGAGCAAAAACAAGCAATGGCAGCTATTGGACAACCACTATTAATGCAAAAATATGAAAATGCATTTAGCAAAGATAACATATATACTTCTCAGGTATTATTGACAAGAGATGATTTGGAAAATCGCAAACGCTATATTAATGCAAGAGATACCATCAATGAATTGCTAAAATACGAAGTCATACCTATAATAAACGAAAATGATACGGTATCTACTGATGAGATAAAAATTGGAGATAATGATAACTTGTCAGCACGAGTAGCTGGTGCAGCAGAAGCAGATATTTTGATTATTTTGTCTGATATAGATGGACTTTATGATAAAAATCCAAAAGAAAATGTGGACGCGGTATTGATACCACAAGTCAAGGAACTGACTGAAGAGATCTGGAAAAATGCAGGTGGAAGTGGGTCAAAATTTGGAACCGGGGGGATGTTTACCAAATTAGAAGCAGCAGAACTATGTATGAAATTTGGTATAATTGTCTATATTATAAATGGCAATAATATAGACAATTTGAAATGCATACTTGATTCAAGAGCTATAGGGACAAAGTTTTGCCCTAGTAAAATTATAGCAAATAGACGTAAAATGTGGATAGCTTATGGTTTGCGTCCCAAAGGAGAAATATATATCGATGAAGGAGCACAAGCAGCCTTGCATAATGGCAAAAGTCTGTTGCCAAGTGGAGTAAAAAGCATAAATGGTAGCTTTATAGAAGGAGATATGGTATTGATTTTAAATGAAAACAAAGAAGAAATTGCCAGAGGGATCGCAAATTACAGTGCAAAAGAGATAAAAAAGATAGAAGGGCGACAAAGCGATGAAATAGAGCAAATACTTGGTTATAAGATATATACTGAAGTGATACATCGAGATAATATGATGTTGACAGAGTAAGGGGAGAGTATGGATATTTGGATAATTTTAGTAATAGGGGCTTCGTTGTGTAATGCAGTTTGGACTTCATTGACTAAAAATAAAGATAAAAACTTATCACCACTTCAATTTACTCTTATGTTTCGGTTTTATACAGGTTTATTTTTGATACCGATATTTTTTGTGAAATTTAAAAAAAGCTTTATCAATATCGAATTTATAACTTTAATAATACTTTATGCTTTGGTAGAAGGTCTACGAACAGCCTTTATAGTAAAGGGAGCAGAAAAGGATTATTACTCTACTTTTGCTTTTGTAAATACTTCACCGATATTTACTTTGATATTGGCGCCATTTGCACTTCAAGAAAGAATAAGTTTTGTGCTTATTTTTGGGACGGTGACAATAATAGTTGGTGCTTTTTTATTTTACAAGATAGGGAAATTTTCTTGGTGGGGCCTAAGTGTAGCCTTTATAAGTGGAATAGGCAGCTTAATAGCCAAAAAAGGCGTAGAGATATCCAATGGTCTTAGTTTTTCAGTACTTACATTCTTTATATTAGTGCTTAACTTATTTGTAATTGATACATTCATAAATAAAAAAGAGATAATTGGAAAATTTGGAAAGCAAAGTAAAAAAATAATGACACCGGCTTTTTTTTCAGCACTCGGAACTGCAATGTACTTTAGTGCATTAGAAACTGGTCCTATATCAAAGATAGCACCACTTTTGAGATTAAATCTGATTTTTGGATTTTTCATGAGTTATTTCTTTTTAAAAGAGATACAAAATTGGAAAACCAAATTTATAGGTGGAATATTTATTTTGAGTGGAGGAGTATTAGTATATATAGCATAAAAAGTCTGAAATCTCATTTGGGATTTCAGACTTTTTATGTGTACTGTAACAAGCTTGAACTTAATTTAGTAGGAGTATTGCAGAATAACGCATACTAAAGCAATCATTCGAGCTACATATTAACGTTCTAATAACTGAATTTTAGCGACAAGCAATTTCGATAAGTAAGGCTATGAATTGGTTTTAAAGGAAACAATAGGTTTTAACCCATTGTAGCTCAAGTTTTTTCTTAATTCAGACTTATGACATAGCCTGATAGATGCGGGAGTATTAGCTACGCTTAAAGACAAATTTCAGACGACATACATTGATTCGGAACGTGAATACGGAAACTAAAAAATATTTTAAAAAAAATAAAAAAAAAGCTTTACAAAAAAGCTTAAATAGTGTATACTTATATTGAAAGTGTCCTAATGACAAACTTGAGTTCAATATTCGAGTTTGGATGACTTGGGAACCACTGTACCTTCCTTGTTCTTTCTTCTATGTTTAGTTTCCCCTTTTTACTAAGCATTAGAAGAAAGAACTATTATTTTTTTGTTTAAAAACAAAACGATATAAACAGCCTCTGCGATTTTGCAGGGGCTGTTTGTATTTTTAGGATAAACAAAGGAAAAAAACGCTATATTTACCTTCAAGAATATGTTATAATGATAGCAAATAGTAAGGAATAGTTATGAATTTTGTTTATATAATGCGGAAATGAAGGGTTATGGATATAAAATGAATTTTGAAGATAGATCTTGGAGGAGGTTTAAGTGAAAATTTTGTTTGGAAATGAGATTATACCTCTCGTTGAAAAGAAATCTGAGTTTTTGGAATCAATAGAGCTAATGGAGGAGTTAAATTCAGAAACCATAATTTGCAAAGATTTCTCTGCTGACATTATTGATCTAGCATGTCAATTGGGTTTTTTTCCAATGGCGAACTCAATAAATAATCAATGGTTGCTTTATCTAAAACATCACAAACAAAGATGTGTCATGGTTCCTGGTGATATTCATGTTGAGAAAAAAATGAAGAAAATATCAAAAAGATTTTATTTGACGATAAATGAAAATTTTGAAAAATGCGCTGATATGATTAATCAAACTTATGAAGATAGTTGGTTATGTGAAGCACTGGTACAATCTTATATGACTATCTTAAAAAATAAATCATACAGTACGAAGTTTTACTCCTTTGAGCTGTGGCAAGATCAAGAAATGGTTGCTGGGGAATTAGGTTACTTAGTAGGTGGTACATATACTAGTTTGAGTGGGTTTCACAAAGTAAATCATAGTGGGAAAGTACAGATGTGCTCGACGGCAGAGTTGCTGATACAATACGGGATAGAATTATGGGATTTGGGTATGGAGCTTCCATATAAGTTGGATCTAGGAGCTACGGTGATAAGCAAGTTAGAATTTTTGGACAAAATGCTAAAATTAAGAAAGAAAAAAATTTCTGTAAACAAAGTTAATAAAAATGCATATGACATAATATACTCCCACTTAGACTAAATAAAGTCGAATTTGGATTCAGTGTAGTTACACTGGGCGCACACACAGGTGCACCTCCTATACAGTTGAACTAAG
>CAZDNU010000411.1:0-5151 GCA_964506865.1 uncultured Fusobacteriales bacterium
CTTCATGTACTACATCTTTCACATCATGTATATCATATGGCGGCGCATGACTAAGTACTATATCCGGCTTATGAATAAGCATCTTTAAATAATTCTTTCTTATCTTTCGTTGCATCTGTCTTTCGGTATACTGATGTTCCTTGTATGAATATACTTTTGACCCATCCAATCCCAAAATATACAAATCTTTGTAACGTATCAGACGTCCATCAATATTTTGACAAAATGATATATCGTGCCCTCGTGCATATAGATGATTACCATTTACATAGATCAAGTCTTTATCTAGTACAGACACTAAATAATCCAGGTATTCGTAACTCAGATCACCTGCAGACAATATAAAATCTACCTCTTTAAATTTTTCTTTTAACTGTGGTATAGAATATTTTTTCAATATTCCCACATCACTTACAGCTAGTATTTTGTATATTTTCTTTTTTTTTCTATTTATTATATTCAAATTTTAGCATTACCTTTCCTATATTATCTAAAATATCCCCCGGTAGCAATGATTGCATTGCCTTTTCTTTTATTATCTGATCTGCTGTATAGGAGTGAAAAAATACAGCTTCTGCCACACTTTTGCTTATGTCTTCATCTACCAATACAGTTATAATTCCCGCTAAGATATCTCCCATGCCACCGACTGCCATACCTGGATTGCCATAAAAATTTATGTACGTATTTTTTCCGTTTGTAATAATTGTATCGGCTCCTTTTAGTACTAAATTTATATTGTATTTTTCAGCAAATTTTTCTGCCTCTTCCAATTTATTTTCAAGTTTATCTTTTTTTATTAGTCTCAAAAATTCTCCATGATGTGGAGTCAATATTATGTTTTTATCTCTTATTATCTCTAAGTTGTCTTTAATGGCAAAAAGTGCATCTGCATCTAAAACCATTGGTATATCTATGTTTTTTATTATCTTTTGTATGCATGCAATAGTTCGCTTGTCTCTTCTCATACCTGGCCCTATTAAAAGTGTGTCAATTTTATTTTTCAATACAAATTTTTCTATTTCACTATAGTTTTCTTCTAGTATTATTCCAGTTTCTCTATCTTCTAACGGCAAAGTCATGATTTCAGTTGTTTTTATTTCCATAATTTCATTTATTGACTTTGGAATCGCCAAACTAACTAGGCCTGCTCCTACATTTAGAGCTCCTGTGGCTGCCATATAGGCGGCTCCAGAAAATCCTAAGCTTCCTGCCACAATTAATATTTTCCCTGTATTTCCTTTATGTATTTCTTTTTTTCTCTTTTTCAAATAAACTTCATTATAATTTATAAGGTTATACTTAGTATTTTTAATATATTTCTTTACTATCCCTATATCCTTTACATTTATCTCTCCTGCATAAGCTCTTCCAGGATAAAGTATATGTCCAAGTTTATATGAATGAAAAGTAACAGTCATGTCAGCTTCTACTGCTACATTATATATTTGCCCTGTATTCGCCGAAATTCCACTTGCAATATCTACTGCTACTTTGTAGGCATCTGTTTTATTTATAAGGTCTATTGCCTCTTTGTATACTCCTTCTATATTTCTCGTTAAACCTATACCAAACAAAGCATCAACTATCAAATCAAACTCATTAATGCTCTCTTTTAATTTTTCAAAAGACCTAAACTCAATATTTAGGTCTCTACATATTTTATAGTTTAATGACGCATCTTTCGACATTTTTTTTTCTTGTCCTAAAAAGCATATATTGACTTTACTAGTGTATTTTATATATAGATGTCTTGCTACGGCAAACCCATCTCCGCCATTGTTTCCCGGCCCACAAAATACAAGTATATTCTTATCTTTCAAATAGCTTTGCTCTATGCTTCCCACTACTTCTAATGCTGCATTTTCCATTAAAAGTAGTGACGGAATATAGTTTGATATCGTGTATTCTTCTTCTTTTCGCATTGTGTCTGCATCTAATATTTTCATATATCCCACCATCCTATAAATTATAAATTTTTAGCGGTACATATTCATAAAGTTAAACATTCATTATTTTCATAAGGTAAGTAGCCAATCCAAAGTATATTAATATCCCACCCAAATCATTTAGTGTAGTAATCAACGGTCCTGAAGCTACCGCAGGGTCTATTTTAAATTTATTGAATATAATCGGGATAAATACACCAAATACTGCTGCAAAAGTTATTGCAAGAAACAGTGCAAACCCTATTATCATGCCTAACATTATATTTCCTTGCCACCAATAAGCTATTACTCCTACCATCGTACCGGAAATTAGACCCAGAATAGTCCCGGACATAGATTCTTTTAGTATAAATCTGTATATTGTATCACTTTTATCTTCTCCCAAAGCAATTTTTCTTACCATCACAGCCGAGGACTGACTTCCAGAATTTCCGCCCATTGCCATTATCAGAGGCACAAAAAATGCCAAAGCGACTAACTTACTCAATGCTACGCCAAATCTTTCCATTATTACCGCCGAACCAAGCTCGCCAAAAAGACTGATCATCAACCAAGGAAGTCTTATCTTCACTGAAGAAAATACACCCTTGCTATCTTCTCTCTCCTCTTTTGCTACCCCTGCCATAGTATATATATCTTCTGTGGCTTCTTCTTCTATTACATCTATAATATCATCTACAGTTATTATACCTAGCAGTCTATTGTGTTCGTCAAGTACAGGTATCGCCAATAGATCATATCTTGAAATATATGAAGCTACCTTCTCTTGATCTGTCTCCGGTCCTACAGATATTATGTTTTCTTCCATTAGATCATCTATAATTATTTCTGGTTTGCTTGTAATTATATCTCGCAAGCTTACAATTCCTGCCAGCTCTTCTGTTTTATTTCTTATTATGTAGATATAGTATACCAACTCAGCCTCTTCACCTATTTTTCGTAGACTTTCAATCACATCTTTTATCTTAGTTCCTTCATATACACTAAAATAATCAGTAGTCATTAGCCCACCGGCCGTATCGCTTTCATGTATTCTCAATCTTTGGACTTCTTGCCTTTCTTCATAATCAAGTAAAGTCATCAATTTTTTTACTTCTTTTTCAGAAAATTCTCCAAATATATCTACTATATCATCATTTGACATTTGCTCAAACATACGTTTCAGACGTTTATTGTCAACTAATGATATCAATTCTTCCTGTAAATCTTTGTTTAATTCTGTTGCTAATAACGCTAAATCTTCTATCTTTAGGACTTTATATACTTGTTCTCTTTCGGTGGTTCCAAGTTTTTCCATTATTTCTGCTAAGTCTGCTATATGTATAGTATCTAATAATTCCAGTAACTCTTTTGACTTATTTGTACTTATAAAATCTTTTATTAACTTTAGAAATAATACTATTTTCACTTGAACCATTCCTTTCAAATTATATTTAAGCAAAAATAATTATGGCCTATTCTTCAAATACATATCCCAAATCTTTTAGAAACGGTTTCTTCTTTCGCCATTTTTCTTTTACTTTCACCCATAAATTTAGATATATTTCTTGACCTAAGACTTCCTCTATCTCTTTTCGTGCTTCAATTCCTATTCGCTTTAACATTTTCCCGTTTTTACCTATTATTATTCCCTTTTGCGAGTCTCTTTCTACATATATATTTATATCATACCTATCCTTAGAATTTGATCTTCTTTCCACATTTATGATCTCTATTGCCACGCTATGAGGTATTTCTTGATCAGTATGCCATAGTATTTTTTCTCGTACTAGCTCCATTATCACTTTATACATAGGCATGTCCGTATACATATCCTCTGGATAATACATAACTCCTTCTGACATATATTTTTCCAGACCTCTAATAAATTCAGATACATTTATGCCATACTCTGCGGATATATAAAATATCTCCTCAAACAAGCCTAATTTCTCTTTTATCTCTTGTGTCTTATTTGCTAACTCTTCATCTGACAACTTATCAATTTTATTTACCACTGCAATTGTATGCTTTGAATTTGCCTCTTTTATTTTTTCGTATACAAAAATATCTCCTTTGCCTATTTCTTCTGTGCCATCTAGCAAGAGCACCACAATCTCTACTTCTTTTAGTATTCCAATAGCAGATTTTGTCATGTTTTCTCCTAGTAAATGTTTTGGTTTATGTATCCCAGGAGTATCTATAAATACATATTGCGCATTATTTACAGTTAATATCCCTTTTATCCTATCTCGAGTTGTTTGCGGTTTATCCGAAACTATGGCTACTTTCTCTTTTATTATATTGTTTATCAGTGTGGACTTCCCTACATTAGGTCGCCCAGTCAATGCTATAAATCCTGCTTTCATATTATCCCTTCCCAAATCTTTTATGTGTTTTCATTTTGATTATATCACATTGTATATCAATTGACAATCAAAAATAATTTTATTATTACAAAAAAAACTGGAGTCTTTTTCTCCAGTTTCTTATGAAAATTCTTTAGTGATTTTCAATTTTTTTCACTTTAAACTTACTTTATTTTCTAAGTAATTTAAGTTTTGTTTTATGTTATTATTTTCAGGATCTATACATTCTAGCTCTTTAAATAATCTATATGCATTATCAAAATTTTTATCCAATAAAAATATATTTGCCAAATTATATTTACTTTCAAAATTTTCAGGATTTTCCTCCAGTGCTTTAATAAAGTACTTTTTGGATTCCAAATTATTATTTAGTTTATAAAAAGATACCCCTAGTATCTCATACACAGTATCTAAAGGCAAATATATTGTATTTGTTTTCAAAGTAAATAAAATATATTCAATTGATTCATTGTATTTTCCGATTAAAAAAGATACAATTCCTAACAAAAATATACCTTTTCCGTCTAATTTTTTTTTCTTTTTTGTCAATATATTATACGTTGTCCTCGGCTTTCCATTTTTCAATAAGCTTTTTTCTTCGTAAAATCCATCTCCTAAAAGCTCAAATAATTTTTCAAACATCTACTCATCACCAATACCTATTTTGTTATACATTTTTTTCAGATTACCTTTGTCCAGATGAGTATACACTTCAGTCGTTGCTATGCTACTATGACCTAATATTTCTTGCACTACCCTTATATCTGCTCCATTTTTTATCATCTCTGTAGCGATGCTATGTCGCAACAAGTGGGGGTGTACATTTTTCTTTATTCCTGCATTTTTGGCATATT
>CAZDNU010000412.1:0-7305 GCA_964506865.1 uncultured Fusobacteriales bacterium
ATATGTGGCTTGAAGTCATATAAAATGTCAGCAGGTGCTCCATTTTTCACAAAAGTCTGAAAAACTTGACTAATGTACTCACTTTTGACACGTGTGGTAAGTTTCCCATCAGAAAATGTACCAGCTCCCCCTTCTCCAAATTGTACATTAGAGTCTTCATCTAATATTCCATGTTTCCAAAACATCTCCACTTTTTTACTTCTAATCTCAATTGAGTCGCCTTGTTCAAATATTATAGGCTCAAAACCATATTTTACTAAACGTAAGGCAGCAAAAATTCCTGCAGGTCCCATCCCTGCTATTGCTATTTTATCAGACAGATTTTTCGCCTCTCGTTTTATTTGCTTTGCTTTTAATATCTGTTTTATATTTGCATCTTTATTTAAATTGTAATCGTTCGTTAGCTCTACTTCGATATTATAAAGTAATTTTATTTTAGCTTTACTTCGGCTATCAATAGATCTCTTGGTAATATTTAGCTTTTTTATATTATTTTCTTCTATTTTATACTTCTCTTTAAGTTGGCTCAACAAATCACTTTTTTCATCATTATCATTTAGATTTATTATTATATTTTTTACCTCATATGTCATATTTATTCTCCCATATTATATATATTACACAAAAAAATCAACCTTCTTTTTATATAAACTTGGCGCCCATATAGCAAAGTATACAAATATAAATACTATAAACTTTATAAATGCCAATTGCAAATAAAAGCTAAATAAAAACGCTACTCCTGAAGCCACAAGCATTTTTATTATAAATACGCCTAATTTTTTTGAGTTAAGTCGTATGTATCTTGCATTAAAAGTCGTATACAAAAATATCACATTGATCATTGATGCAAGTGCAGTAGCTAAAGCAAGTCCACTATGCAAAAATTTATATACAAACATATAATCAAAGATAATATTGCATGCAATGGCAAGAAGCGAAAAATAAACAGGTGTTCTTGTATTTTTCATTGCATAAAATCCTCTTGACAGGAGGTGGATTATTGAATAGAAAAATAGTCCCAGTGAATAAAAAAGCAAAGATTGATAAATCATTTTTATTGCTTCTGGATTTTCTGCTAATTTTCCATATCCCAATAATAGTTTCACAACATCTTGTGAATAAAAGACCAATACCACAAAAGAGGGCACTATAAAAAATGACAAAAGATTAATCCCTCTTTCCATTTCCTGTTTTGCTCCTATTATATCTCGCTTTTCAATCTTTCTAGAAAGAGTAGGAAATATAACAACCGATATTGATATTGCAAACACGCCTAGTGGCAAATTGTATATTCGAGTAGCATTTTCAAGAGCTGATACCGTACCTGATGCCAGTAATGATCCAAAATATTGATCTACAATTGTATTAATCTGCTTTGCAAATACACCTAGCAACATTGGCAATATCAAAATAAATATTTTTTTAAAATACGGATCCGAAATTACAATTTTAAATTTATATTCTCGAATCAAATAAAAAAACTGTGGTAATAATACTAATAACTGCAAAACACCGGCAATCATAACTCCTATTGCTAAACTATATACACCATAACGCTTATGAAACGTTATGGCAGAAATTATAATGCTCAAATTAAACATTATCGGCATAAATGCCGGCATAAAAAACTTTGAAAAATTATTCAAAATTGCTGACACCGTCCCAGCTAAACCAATAAAAAATAGATAAAAAGACATTATTTTTAACAAGTTTGATGCTAATATTTTGGTTTGTGAATCATATCCACGTACAATCAAACCAATAATAGAGCTCGAAAATAACATCATAAGTAATGACATCAAAGCTAGAAATAAAAAAAGAAAATTAATAACAGAAAATATTAACACTTTTGCTTCCGTTTCCCCATTTATTTCTTTTTTTGTATTATATACGGGTATGAAGACATTACCCAGTGCTCCTTCACCTAAAAGTTGTCTGAAAAAGTTGGAAATCTTAAACGCAGAAAAATAAGCATCAGTATGACTATTTACCCCTAAAAGTGCAGTAACACATACTGTACGAATCATTCCTAATATCCGACTCAGCATGGTAAGAGTCATTACTATTATGCTATTTTTCATCATTTTTATCACTTAGTTTTTCAAGTTCTTTTTCTTTCAAGTATTGCACCCAGTCACCTGTTTCTATTTTTTTCGCAGTTTGTTCCATATCATTTATTCTCGAGCTCGGCATTATATAGCACCACACCTTCACTTTTTTATCAAATGATTTTATTTCAGCGGTTTTGACTACTCGGATATATCGACTATTTGATATATCATCTTCACAAAACCCCATAAAAGCATCAGTATGACGTAATAAAGTATCTAGTGCTGTTGACGCAACCAAATTCCCATATACAAAAGCTTCATCGGAATCAATCAAGATAGCTTCTCCCTTTAGGTCATATAGAGTACCGTTAGTCCTTGCTATTGCCGTAACCATGCTCTCTACATCAAAATTTGCTTCATCTGCATAATATTCTCTAAGTTTTCCATATACAAATAGAAAATCTATCTTCATTCTATTCACCTCTTCATTTCTATTATTATCTCTCTGTCTTGTATTATATATACCGAATTTTGTCGATATAATTCCAATATTGCCAAAAATATAGTCACTATTTTCAGTCTATTATAGTCATCACCTAACAACTTACTAAACTCTATTTTTTTCGATAGCTTTAACATAGCTTTTACATCACTCATTGCTTTTTCAGTTGTATACTTTTTTTCATAATCTACTTTTAGTACTTCTTTTTCCACCTTATAAAATATCTGTTTATATTCTTTTTCCAAACGGCTTAGATTTAAATCTGACAAATCTATTTCATCTGTTTCAGGCTTTATTATTGATTTTCCATTTTTCATAAATGCTATATTATATTCATTTTCCATTTCCCTAATCGTTTCACTCAAGTCTTTATATAATTTGTATTCAAAAAGTCTTTGTTCCAGATCTTCTTCTTTTTCTTTTTTTTCTCTTTTATTTAAAATAGATAAAGCTTTTATCTCAAGTAATTCTGATGCCATAAATAAAAATTCCACTTTGAGCTCTACATTTTCTTTTTTCGCTTCTGCAAGATATATCAGATACTCATCAACTAGCTTTGATATATTGATTTCCCATATAGCCATCTCCTGTTTTTCTACCAAGTGAAGTAATAAATCCATCGGCCCTTCAAAATTGTCTAGTTTCAAATTGATTTTCATTTTATAGCCTCTCTAATACTTCTTTCGCTATTTTTTTTGCATCTACAAGTGAATGATCCTTATAATTTCCACATTCTTCTTCTTTTGCACCAGGTATCTCAGTTGTTTCCAATACTTTTTCTAAGGTATACACTAGTGCCTTTTTTATTTCATCTTCAGAATGCTCTCCAAAAATAGACATATAAAATCCTGTCCTGCATCCCATTGGTGACACATCTATTATATCAATCAATTTCTTACGAAGATGCGTAGCTAGTAAGTGTTCTAATGTATGAACTGCTCCTGTACTCATAAATTCTGTATTTGGTTTCTTAAATCTCAAATCATAAACTTCTACTACTTCTCCGCTTCCTCTTTTTATAGTTTTTCCTTTTCTAATCTGTGGTGCTTTCATTGTTTTGTGATTTACTGTAAAGCTTTCAACTAACGGCATATTTATCCCTCCATTTTCTTTCTTATGATACTTTTCCATTTTTCTATATCAATTTCAATCTGTTTTATAAGCTCATCTTTATTTTCAAACTTTCTTTCTTTCCGCAAAAACTCTATCACTTTTATTATAATTTTCTTATTATATATGTTTTTATCAAATTCAAATATGTGGACTTCAATAGAGTGCTCACCGACTTTAAGAGTCGGGTTGACTCCTATATTCATTATTCCATAATACTCATTACTGTCCCCCTTGATACATACTTTTACTCCATACACACCAAATGGTGGATAGACTTTGTTTGCTATTTTTAAATTAGCTGTTGGAAATCCTAGTTTTGTCCCCAATTTTTTCCCATGTATTATTTTTCCAGATATAACATAATAATCACCAAGATATTTTTTTACTTCACTTAGCCTGCCTTTTGTAACTAATTTCCGAATCAAAGTGCTACTTACTATTTTATTATCCAGCTTTACCGGTGGTATTACATTTATATTTATGCCGTATTTATTACTCAGAGCACTTAGATATTCAGTATTTCCAATTCCACCTTTTCCAAATGTATAGTTAAATCCAACATACAATTCTTTTACTCCAAGAATTCCCAGTAAAATATTTTTTATAAATTCCTCTGGATGCAACTCCGAAAACTCTATCGTAAAATTTGCAAACACCAAAACATCTAATCCCATATTTTCCAGTACATGTATTTTTTCCTCTTTTGTATTGACAAGTTTTGGACCATTTGTAGATGTAACTATATTTAAAGGATGTGGGCTAAATGTAAATACTATTGACGTTCCTCCAATTTCCTTGGCCTTCTCTATTGCTTGCTTTATTACTTTTTTATGTCCAAAATGAATTCCGTCAAATGTTCCAAGAGCCACACACGGATTTTTGTAATCTTCATCCACATTTTCAATGCCTTCAATCACTTTCATTGCATTCTCCTATCATTTATATAATTATATTTTATCGCTTATTCCTGACTATCTTCTTTTAACTTTTTATAAAAATTCTCTATTCTACGAAATCTGTTACGAATACCTGATTTACTAAGTCCCGAAAGATTTGCCAATTCCAAAAGAGACAGCTCCGTATTCTCTAGGCGCATTTCAGCTGTTTGTTGTAAAGTCGAGGTTAAATCTTTAAATCTGTCTTTATCTTTAATATAATTAATCATTTTTATTTGCTTTTGAGCTGCATTCAAAAGCTTTGTTTCATTCGCTACTTCCCAATTAATAGATCTAATTGTTTTGTTTTTTATCTCTTTTACAACTGTTACTTCTTCATATTGAAAAAATGCATGCTTTGCTCCTATTAAAATCAAAATATCCATTATATCCTCAGAATTTCGGAGATAAACTAGATTTTTATTTTTTTTTATTGTATGAAAAACTCTCTTTTCAAGCTTTCTTAGTATATTTTCTAGCTTGTATGCTTGAAATTCTGATTCTACAAAGAAGTCCATAGCATATTCTTTTTCAGGGCTTTTTATATAGCCACAGGCTAAAAACATGCCCCTTATATATCCCCTAAGTCTACTATCACTATTTAAAAGCTCCGTCTCTTCTAACTTATTTAACTTTTCTAGCAACTTTTTTAACTCCGGCTGCTTTGGGACTATTATATAATATACTTTATGCTCACCAAAATGTTTACTGATAGAATATTTTATCGAAAATTTTAAGTCTGTTTCTTCTTTAAAGTAGGAGTATACACGTTTTGCTAAGCCTATATTTTCAAGTTTTATCTCGACTCTATTGCTTAAAATTGCCTTTTTTGTTTTAAGTATTGCATACATTTCCATATCTTTTTCTCTAGATTTTGAAACTGCTTTATGCAATACTTCTTCTTTTACAATTTGGGTAAATGACATCCTTCTATAGTATCCTCCACATTATATTATTTATTTACTTTACTTCACTCCAGTTTTTTCCATAATTCAAATTTGATTTTAAAGTTACATCTGCAAATGATATAGTATTTTCCATTTTTTCTTGTATCAATTGTGAATATTCCGAGATTTTTTCGTCTTTTACTTCAAATATCAGCTCATCATGTACTTGCAAAAGCATCCTAATATCAGGCTTGTCGTGCAGTGCTTTATCTAATTCGATCATTATCAACTTTAAAATATCAGCAGCAGTTCCTTGTACTACGGTGTTTACCGCCATTCTCTCTGCTTGGCTTTTCAAATTTTTATTTCTACTTTTTATTCCGTTTATTGTTCGCTTACGTCCAAAATATGTACTTACAAAACCTTTTTTTTCTGCACTTTTTACAACATCATCTATAAAATCTCTTACACCTTTATACTGCTCAAAGTACTTTTCTATATAGTCTTTTGCAGCAGCTACACTTATATTGATCTCTTTTGATAATCCAAATGGGGTTTTTCCATAGATTATGCTGAAATTTACAATTTTAGCAATTACTCTTTCTTCTCGGCTTATTTCATCTGTTTCTGACTTATCAAATATTTTTCTCGCTGTCAAAGTATGTAGATCCATATTATTTTTATAAGCTTCTATTAGTTGTTTGTCTTTTGATAGTTCTGCTAATACTCTAAGCTCTATTTGTGAATAATCTACTGAAATAAACGAATATCCTTTTTCTGGAACAAAACCTTTCCTTATCTTTATTCCCTCTTCTGTTTTTACAGGTATATTTTGTAAGTTTGGATCAGATGACGATAAACGTCCTGTGGAGGTCCCTTCTTGATGATATGTAGTATGGATTCTACCATCTTTGTCGGCTAAATTTGGAAGTACATCCACGTATGTAGTTTGTAACTTTGTGTATGATCTGTATTTCAAAATATAGCTGGCAATATCAAAACCTCTGCTTTCTAAAGTCTCCAATACGTCTACATTTGTCGAGTATCCTGTCTTAGTTTTTTTCACAGGACTTATTCCCATTTTTTCAAATAATACTTCCGACAATTGTTTTGGTGAATTTAAGTTAAACTCTTCTTCACTTATGGAGTATATTTTTTCTTGCACTTGTGCTATTTTTTCTCGAAGCTCTATACTATATTTTTTAAAGTAGTTTACATCAATTTTTATCCCAAATTTTTCCATTTTGTGTAATACATTTATCAAGTCAAACTCAAAATCATAATACACTTTTTCTAAGTTTTCTTTATTTAAGTTCTTTTCTAACAAAGGAGTCAACTTTTTAATATAATATGCTCGAAGTCCTGAAAATTTTGCTATCTTTTTTATTTCTACTCTTTCAGGAGTTTCTTTTTTAAATTCAGACTTATAATTTGGTAAATCCACAGAAAAATACTCAAAAATAGTTTTTTCCAGGTCAAATTTCGAGTCACTTTGCAGTATATGAGCCCCTAGCATTACATCAAAATGAAATTTTTCAAATTTTACTCCCGTTTTTAAAATATTTTTTATGTTATATGTTGTTATTTTCTCACAAGATTCATTTATCATTTTTATCACTGTTTTAGATTCGAAATTATTTGCACCAATATAATTATGATTAAGTGGTATATACAGTGAGCTTGTATCATCTGCTAATGCTATACCCGATTCTATATAATACATAGCTATCTCTTTTGCTTGTAGCATTCTCTCTATATCTTTATACTCTTTTGCAAGCAAATATTCTATATTTTCCAATTCCGTTTCAAGTTTA
>CAZDNU010000413.1:0-3349 GCA_964506865.1 uncultured Fusobacteriales bacterium
TAAACTAGATGTAATACGGTAGCTTTTTACGAGTATTTTACTAGATTTTTTCAAGGGTAAAACATATTGTTTTACCCAGGTTTTTGGGTATTCATATATCGTGTGTTATGGGAAGTGCCTTGTTTTTAATTCTAAAACAAATCATTTTCAAAGTTAATGGCAAAAAGAGGCAATAATATTGCCTCTAAAATCATTTTATTTTATACTTATTCATCTAATCCTTCTTCATTTTCAACTTCATTCTCTATTATATCCTCAGTAGGTTTTGGTGAATTCCCCCATGATTTAATTATCCACTCTTCTAGTTCTTCTCTTCTATTATTACATGATTCAACAGTCCATTTTGAGTAAGAAGCAATTTTTCTTTCTTGACGAATATCTGAATTTGCAAAACAATAACCTTCTCCTGATTTCCCTTTTTTCCTATCAAAATCAAAATTTAAATAGTTAGAGTTATTCACAGTCAACACAAGATTACTGATATCATGCCTATACTCATCTATTTCTGATTTGCTCCATAATTTATCCCACTCTGAGTTTTTATCTACTGTTTGAGGTAAAATATGTTCAATTGTTGAGTCTGATAAGTCTCCCCAATTTAATCTTGATTTTTGGTTTTTTCCCTCTTTTTTTAATAAATACAATTCAAATTCAAATAAAGTATACTTTAACATTCTTCTTTTGATATACCAATTTTGCTTTCTTTTTACTTCACTTTGGAATTTATCTTCGGGAGAATACCAGTGAATAGTATTATTTATCCATTTAGTTATCTCCTCTATATCACTTTTATTCTCAATTAATAAATTTGCCCATCTAAAAAACTGAGACATCCCTGTGTTACTCCTCTTTGCCTCAAATAAGAAAACTCTATACGAAAATACATTTATTTTACTCAGTAATTTTAAGTAGCTATCCTCTGTAATTTCTCCATTCTCAAATTTATCTTTTGCAACAACCATCAATGGCAGAAAATTTGCGACACTTCCTGCATTAATAATTTTAGATAATATCTCTTCTTCCTTTGCTGTTCCATTAGCATTTAAAATAGAAGAATAGACTTTTGACAAACCAGCAAGTTTTTCAACAAACTTCAATATAAATATTTTTGTTTCTTCTTTACTCTTTTTTTCAAAATTTCGTATTGGTATTACTGAATCATCTTTAAAGCCATCATATCCCTTCCAATTTTTAGGAATATGAGAACATAATAAAGTCCAAACTATTCTTAGCAGCTGATCTTCATTTCCATCACTTTTAGATATGTTTGTATAAATTTCTTTCCAAGATTTATTAATCGTTCTTGTCATATCTTCTCTTTCATCTGTTGTTCCATTTTTCGATGTCCAATACATTAAGTAGTTCTTCAGCAACTCCAGTATAGATAGCTCTTTACCTCTTGAGTTCATTAGCTCAAATGTCATTCCAATCTCACATTCTTCTTCTATTGAATAGTATGTAAAATGTAACCTATTTGTTATTGCTTCAAATAATTTTATTAAATAACTTTCTTTCTCTTCTTTTATTTTGCTGATATGTTTCACAAAATAATTATATGCTTCAATTATTCTGTATTTATGTAGAGTATCAGGAGCAGTATTTGATTTCCCGTTTTTTAAAACATCAAGAAAAAAATCACTCGCACCATTATTTACAATCAATTTACATAGTGAATCTCTGTAAAGATAATTAGATATTTCCTCTTGAAACTCATTGTTTCCTAAATTAATTAATTCCTTAATTATTACTGATAAATAAATCACAGATGTAGTAATACGTTGTTGCCCATCTACAATATCCACTTTTTTTAAAGTCTTTGCCCCATATTTTACTGGAATCATTTCCTTTGATTGGTAAGTTACAATCGTTCCAGTATAGTGATTTTTTATTTCATCTTCAATCATTGCATCAATATCCTGTACAAAATCCTTTAATTGCTTTTCTTCCCAAGCATATCCTCTTTGATAATCTGGAATATTAAATATTCTTCCTTCAAAAACACTCGACAATGTTAACTTTTCCATACTTATTCCTCCCTAATTTTCTATTTTTTATTTCAGTTCTTCAAAAATATCAATTTAAATTTTATAGGCTTTAAATTAGTATTAAATCTCATGCAAAAGACATTATATCCCGAAAAATCATTTTTGCTATAATAACTTGAACTTTCTCCTAATACCCTTCCCTTTTCATCAAATGCAATACAATGTATTGATACATCATCAATTAAGTTATCAGCACTAATTTCTCCATTGCACTCAACATAAAACTCATCAAAAAAGCGATTTCTTATCCCTACTGAACAATAAAGCCCAGAAATGTTTATCCCAACACCCTCTGCTATATTATTCACTACTTCAACTTTTCCTGTTAAATCGATTATTTTTCCCATTTTTATCACCCTCCATTATTGTTTTATTCCTCTACAATAATTATACAATTTAATTTGGGCATTTAAAATGAACAAGATAATTTTCTTTTTGTGCATAAGAGTTACTAATTTTATTAGGTTTCATAGGACTTTGAGAAATATTTCTGTGTATAATTCTTTAACAATTATAATTTTCATAAGCTAATTTTATTCTATTTTTTATTTCTATTCTTAATTCTATAGGCTCTAACACCTCTGCTTTATCCAAAAACTGGGAAAAATATGCTAAAGCCATGTAATAGGGACATTTAAAAAAATATATATCTCCTTCTCGCTTAGTTTCTGTAGGCTTATTAAAATTCATTCTATAAAACAGATATTTATCTTTAATAAGTACCTTTACTTCAATTTCATCGCCAATGAAAGCTGTAAAATTCTTTTTTTCTTCTTCTAAATTACTTTGTAGCTTATGGCTTAGTTTGCCTTTACTCTGTACAACAAACTCTATATTTGATAACCTAAACTTCCAATATCTATTATATTCTTCACACCATGAATATACATAATTATGTTCTTGTTCCTTTGTAGTAAGAATATCATAAGGCTCAATAGTAACCTTCTCGACACCTTTATTTTCTCTATGATAGTTTATACTAATTTTTTCATTTTTCTTAATAGCAGATTTTATTTTTTTAAAATTTGCGTTATGAATAATTTTTTCTCTTTCATATTTTAGAAGAAGAATATACTGAGTTATAATTTCCAAAAGTTTTTGAGCATTTTTTTTATTTTTAGTGGCTTCAAAAAATATTCTTCTAATATCTTTTCCATTTCCTTTATTCTTACCTGAATCCGTGAAATAAAAATTCAATTGTAAAAAAATCAATACAATTTAAAGAAAAAATAACACCAAACAGGTGTGATAGTGTAAAATAATTGTAGGAAAAAAACAAGAAGCAAGGCTCCAATTATGGTATA
>CAZDNU010000414.1:0-2875 GCA_964506865.1 uncultured Fusobacteriales bacterium
TATATAAATAAAAAAGAAAATATAATAGAGGAAAATATTAGATTTATAGATTCTGAAAATAAAAAAATATATAAATATGATCTTAAATCAGCAGAAACAATAAAAAATGAAAATAATAAGAAATTATTTGTGGACTTAATTGAGGTGGAAAGTTTTGATGGATTTAACTTAAAAAAAATAGAAAAAAATAATTTTGTATATTACAAAGTTATAATCAATAACGAGTTTCAATATAATCGAGATGTATATTTATATTTATCAATCAATAGTGAATATAAATTTTTTAAAAATTTCAAAACTAAAGACCTGTTGGATGATTCAAATGAGTATTCAGATAAAAATTGTATATATTTTGATAAAAATGAATTCAAAGATAAAGAAATAGAGCAAATTATAATACTCATTAATGAAAAAAGTATAATAAAAAATGGGATAAGAAAAAAAATAAAAGGTATAGTATATTTTTTTAATAGCTTGGAGAAATTATATTTTACAGATTCAAGTTTAGCAAAAACTATAGTAAATAAAAAAGTTGATGAAGAGTTGTTAGAAAACAAATCGATAAATTTTGATGAATATTTTATTGAGGATATAAAAAAATATATAGCTTTAGATGGAAAAATTTTATTGAAAAATTTAAACGAAGAAAAACTAGAGAAACTTTATGAAAATGGGTTTTCTGATATCAATGAGGAATATATGCTTAGCTTTCAATTGAAATTAGATGGGGAAAAAAAAGAAAAACCTTTATTTATGATGCGAAATATGAAGATAGATTTAAGTTCAAATGAGAATAAATACTTGAAAAAAAGAAAGGATGAGCTTTATTTTGATTTTGGAAGGTATATATTAGAAAATGAAAAAAGTTTGGGAGGAGTGGAAAAACAAAATGAGGGATATAAGTTATCTGGAGAAATAGTAGAAAATTCAAAAGTTAGGCTCAATATAACTGAGAATCCCAAATTGTACAGCAAAGTTGACGATAAAATTGATATATATGTTGAAAATGGAGAAATAGATAAAAGTATATTTGAAAATACAGATAGATATAAAATAAAAAAAATATATATCATAGAGGAAGAAAAATTATATCCCGTACTAAGTGATTTAAGTTTTTATTTACAAATGGGTGTTATGGATAGATATGATGCTGAAGGTGAAGATGTATTTAATGAAAATTTCGAAGAAAAATTTTCAGACTTTGATTTTGAAATATCAGATATATATACAAAAGTATATCAAATGTATAATGATAATTCTGACTATAGTGGAGCCAAAACTTCTAAAATGAGAATAAAACACGATGAGGTTACTGCAGGACATGGAAATTTTGGACAAAATTATGAAGATAAAAAAATAAAAGCAACAAAACGTGAACCTATAAAAGGGTTGAACGGTTATAAGTGGAGTACAAAGGAATATCTTGCACTTACAACAGTAGTGGTAGATCTATTTTATGCAGAAGATTGTTATAATGACTTAAAGGATGAAGGGTATATAGATATGTTGCCGGATTCTTTGGAGTGGGTATTAGAACAAGGAGCCAAACTAAAAGAGGAAAAAAGGCAATCCGATAAAAGGTTGAATAGTAAAACAGTGAGAAATATTATAGTAACTGGATTAAATTTATATACAATGTATAATTTGAAATATGAAGATATGTGGGAAAAACAATACAAAGAAACTGTATATTATTATAGTGACGAAAGTACATGGGCTGATATATTTAATAGTGATCAGTATGACTTAGGAACCTATGTAGATGGACAAACTGCAGATAAAATTTATAGCTTAAGTCCCGAACAAAGAGAAAAATTAATAAAAAAAATGTTAAATCCAAATGATGTAAATTATTGCAATGTATGGGATATGTATATATATGTAGATAGTAATAGTAGTCAAGGTAAAAATATATACGAAATAATACCAAAACCTCATTTAAAGGCTCCAGGGGAGGTAAAAATACGAATTTTACAAGAAATATCTGATATTGAAGGTAATAAAATTTTTGCAAGAGGATATAAAAATGTGAAAGATGAAGTGGATACTGTAGAAGCACAGGAAATAGATGAGGCAGATTATAATAATTTCAAAACAGGTGCGGATAGCATATATCTAAAAAAAGGGTGGTACAAGTTAAGAGTAAAAACAGAAAAAATAGGAACAAGCGATATAAGTAGTCCAGAGGGGTGGGGTATAATGATGCCTATCAATGCAAATATATATAAAGGGGACAAAGGACTGAATTATATGATACCGGGTTACAGCACTCCTTTCGACTCAAAACTAGTAAATAAATTTATAGATGTAAATAATATAAATAACTTGGAAGGTGAAAATATGTATATAGATTAAGTGGGAAAATAAACAAAAATAAATATAGAAAGGTTGGTTTTTTCGAAAAAATATAGTATAATATTAGTACTAAGCGTGTGATAATAATATTAAATTGGGGGAATATGGAATGGAAGAAAAAAGCGTTCTGAAAAAGGACAAAAGCTTCAATCCTAAAAAAGTTATGATAAGTGATAAGAGGTTTAGTACTAAACATGTGCAAGAATTAATATATTTTGCGAAAAGAAATGGAATAATAGAAGAAGTTAATAAAAATATAACAAGATATATATTTGAATATAATAATCAAAATATAGTGGGAGAATATTATAAAAAAGTAAAAAAAGAAAAATTTGAAAAAGAAAATAAAATTTTTTCTAAATTTAAAATAATGGAACTTATGAAAATTAAGGTAATAAACGCAAATAGACCAATAATGGCTATAGCATATGAAAAAAAGAATCAAAAATTTGAAGGGTGGATTTTTTATTATTATAAAGAAAAGCTAGAATGTAGACCGGAAAAATACGTTGAGATACTA
>CAZDNU010000415.1:0-1655 GCA_964506865.1 uncultured Fusobacteriales bacterium
TTCAATACATTGTAAAAAATATGCCGACGAATAGCACAGAACCCCTGAAATATTATAATCGTGATTGTTTGTTTTCGAGTTAGTATATATTGACTGCAAAATTTCGGGTGTGTTTTTTTTATTTGCAGAACTAGTATAAATAAGTCTGGCAAGTTTCATTATTAGTCCCCCTTTTATATTTTTGTAAAAACTTCTAGTTAGATTATACAATAAAATGTGCGGAGAAATCAAGTAAAACGATTACATATAGTTTACCATCTATTTATTTTAAATTTAAACAAAGGTGTTAAGATAAGTCATGAAAACAATAATAAAATTTAATAGGAGGTTTTCCATGACTAAGAAGTATTTGAAACTAAATAATTACTATTTGTTAATAGTAATGGTATTGTTGGTATTTGGAGCATGTACAAGTGATAGTGATGATGACGCAAAAGAAGAGGTTTTGTTGCAAACTCCAAAATATGTATTTTACTTTATTGGAGATGGATTGGGGGCTGCTCAAAGACAAGCAGCAGAACTGTATCTGATGCAAGTAGAAGGCGCAGATAACTATTCTTTGAATATGAATAAACTGCCGGTAGCAGGCATAAATACAACTTATTCAAGTGATTCGATGGTAACTGACTCAGCCGCAGCAGGGACAGCACTTGCCACAGGGTACAAAACAAATAATGGTGTAATATCAAAATTGCCAGATGGGACTAACTTAAAAACATTGATAGAAGCAGCAGAAGAGACTGGTAAAAAGACAGGGCTAGTAAGTAGCACTAGATTGACTCATGCGACTCCAGCTGTATTTGCATCACATAATGCAAATAGAAATAATGAAAATGATATAGCAGCAGACTTTGTAGATAGCGGAGTAGATTACTTTGCTGGAGGAGGATACAGGCATTTTGTGGGCAAAGATAATGAAAAAGGATTAAGCTCAAAAAGAACAGATGCTAAAGATATAGTAGCAGAATTTGAAGCGCTTGGATACAAAAGCTTTGTATCAGAAGACGATACGGAAAGTTTTAGAAATTATGAAATGCAAGTGGATGAAAAAGTAATAGCTTTTATGACATACTCTCACCTTCCTTATGAGATAGATAGAAAAAATACGGGAGAGACAAGTCCTTCTTTAGCAGAGCTAACAGAAAAAGGTATAGAGTTACTTTCGCAAGGAGACGAAGGATTTTTCATGATGATAGAAGGTGGACGAATAGATCATGCCTGTCACGCAAATGATATAATAGGATCAGTATTTGACACCTTGGTCTTTGATGAAGCTGTAGGAAAAGCATATGAATTTTATCAAGCGCATCCAAATGAAACCTTGATAGTAGTAGTAGGTGATCACGAAACAGGTGGAATGGGACTGGGATTTGGAAAAGAATATAGATTGAATTTTGAAAACATAGATGGAGTAAAAATATCAATAGCAGATACCTTACCAAATATTTATCAGGTGAATGGAGATAGAGAAGCATACTTTACATACTTAGGTGAAAATTTAGGATTAAAAGGAGATTATGCTTTGACAGCTGATGAAAAGGCTAAAATAGAAGAAGCGATGGATTGGAAAGATAGCTCTGAAAATAAATATATTTATGGCGGATATGATGTAGTAGCGACGACTGTAGCCTACATATTGTCAGAAAGAGTAAATA
>CAZDNU010000416.1:0-5574 GCA_964506865.1 uncultured Fusobacteriales bacterium
ATCTTGTTCCACTTTTGTGATATACTCCTCTCGGGTAAGCACTAATATATCAGTTACATATTTATTTTCTTGCAATTTTTCGACTATATTCATATATAAGGGCTGTCCTTTGTGCTCCAAAAATTGTTTTGGCATCGAATTTGAAATTGTTTTTGCCAATCTATTGCCTTGTCCAGCTGCCGCCACTATAAAGTAATACTTCACTATTTTTTTATCCTTCCAAATATCATTCGTCCTGCTGCTGTAGGGTATACACTAGTCACAAGCAGTGTCACTTTATGTCCTACAAGCTTACCTCCATCTTCAGCTACTACCATAGTACCGTCATTTAGGTATCCTACTGCCTGCCCATCTCTGTCTCCTGATTTTATCAGCTCTATATGCAGTTCTTCGTTTGGTATTACTACTGGTTTTAGTGCATTGGACAATTTATTTATATTTAATACTCTTACTCCTTGTATCGTTGCTACTTTATTTAAATTATAGTCTGTAGTTACTAAATCTCCTGTCATCTCTTTTGCAAGTTTTACAAGTTTTGAATCCACTTCTTTTATATCATAATCTTTTTCACTTATTACTACTTTACTTTTTTTATTTCCTTGCAATACCTTTATAAGGTCAAGCCCTCTTTTTCCTTTAGCGCGTTTCATCCCATCTTCCGAATCTGCTAAAAATTGCAGTTCATCTAGCACAAATCTAGGCACTATTATATCGCCCTCTACAAAATCAGTATCTATAATGTCTAGTATTCTACCGTCAATTATTACGCTACTATCCAATACTTTTGGCTTCCCAAGTCTTTTTTTACATCTTTTTTCTGTTAATCTTTTAAATCCTATAGTTATTAGATAATCCAAAACCCATCCACCAAGTATCCCCAACATAAAATATCCCATTCTGTCTTTTGTTTCATAAACTCCAAAAAAATTCAACGTAAATACAATAACTAAAATTATAACTAAACCCCTTATGTTGATCATTTCCTATCCTCTCCTTAAAATAATATATAATACGCAAACACAAATGCTAGCCGTTACCAAAATCTAACATACCGACAACTAGATACATTCAATAAATAAATTTTACTCCCTCGGTACTTAACGTAGTTTTACTACAGTTACTCCCAATCCACCTTCATTAATATTTCCATCTCTATAATCCTTCACATAAGGACTTTTTTTCAAATACTGCTGTATCCCTATCCGCAGTTTTCCTGTGCCTTTTCCATGAATTACATATACTTCATTATATGAATTAAGCATTGCCGAATCCAAGTACGACTCTATTTCCGTGATTCCTTCATCTATTGCTTTTCCTCTGATATCTATTTCATATTTCACATTACACTTACTTAGTGTATGTGTTTTTACATATGTTGGTCTCTTTTTTTCCTCTATTTTTCTGACATCATCAAAAGGTACCATCAACTTTAGTATCCCTGCTTGTATCTGTACTTCCTGTTTTTTATTGTTTACTTTTAGGACTACAGCTTCTTTGTTTAAGCTCTTTACAAACACTTTGTCGCCTGCTTTTGCTTCCAGTTTGATTTTTATTTTTTCTTTTTTCTCTACTTTTTCAGATTTTTCTGCTTCAATAGATCGCATAAGCATATTTAGACTTCTTTGTGTTTCTTTCGCTTCCTCTTTTTTCGCTTCTTCACTTTGGATTTTACTTACCAATACTTTTGCTTTTTCCTGCATATTTCTTACAAGCTTTTCAGCATCTTCATAAGCTTTTTTTATTATCTCTTCTTTTTCTTTTTCCAGTGCACGCATTTTATCACTATATTCTTCTTTCAAGCTTTCTGTCTTTTGCTTCATCTCTTCCAACTCTAGTTTCGCTTGCTCTACTGCATCACTTTTTTCTTTTATGTTGCTTATCATTTTTTCTACTTTTTTATCTTCTTCACTAATATATTTTTTTGCTTTTTCTATTACTTCATTTGGTATTCCCAATTTTTTAGCTATAGTCAATGCATTACTTTCACCCGGCACACCTAATAAAAGCCTGTATGTAGGAGATAGCGTCTCTATATCAAATTCCATAGACGCAGTGCCTATATTTTCTTCGTTGTATGCATATGCCTTTACCTCGCTATAATGAGTAGTAATAATCGCTTTTGATTTTTTATCTTTTATATAGTCAATTACTGCCATTGCAAAAGCTGCGCCCTCTATAGGGTCGGTTCCCGAGCCTAGCTCATCAAGCAGTACCAAGCTATTTTTCGTTACTCCACTTAATATCTCTTTTATATTTTTAAGATGTCCAGAAAAAGAACTTAAGTTTTGCTCTATACTTTGTTCGTCTCCTATATCAGCATACACATTAGTAAAAAAGCCTATTTCTGTTTTTTCATCTGCTGTAATCGTTATTCCTGATAAGGTCATCAAAGTTAATAAGCCTGCTGTTTTCAGTGCTACTGTCTTCCCACCTGTATTTGGTCCGGTAATCAAAAGTATATTTTCTTTTTTGCCAATGCCAAAATCCAGTGGTACCACTTCTTTTTTATCAATAAACGGATGTCTTGCTTTCACAAGATTTATATATTCTTTTTCTACTACCTTTGGCACATTACAATTGTACTCTATATGAAAAAGTGCTTTTGCATTTATAAAATCTAAAACTTTTAACGATTCGTATACTTCTTCCAAGCCTTCTATATTATTTCGCAATATATCTGTCATTCTAAGAAGTATTTTTCGTATCTCTTCTCTTTCTTTTACTTCATACTCACGCGATTTATTGTTTAACGAAACTACTGACAAAGGCTCTATATATATAGTCTGTCCACTTGCAGATCTGTCATGTTCTATCCCTTTTAGTTGTCCTTTAAATTCAGCTTTTATGGGTACTACAAAACGTCCATCTCTTACTGTTACCAGTTTTTCCTGCAAGATCTTTTCATTTGATGGATTATTTATAATATCATCAAACTTTCTCCTAATAGAAAAAGCTAGATTTGCTTTTTCTTGTCTAATTTTCGCCAAATCCAGTGATGCATCATCTTTTATTTTCTTGTCATCATCTACTATTTTTTCCATAAACTCTTCTAAGTTTTTATATGTTTGCGCTTCCGAAAACTCTCTAAAAAGCATCTTATATTTATCTTTCAAACCACATATTTTATTTTTTGCCATTCGAAATATTTTCAGATTTTCTTTTACGAAAAATAGATCCTCAGCTTCTAGGTAAGCACCTATAAGATTTGTCTTTTTTATATATACTTGCATATCTTTTATTTTATTTATCTCCACACCACTATCAAATTTTATCAACTCTGATAATTCACTTGTCAAAGCTAATTGGTATTTCACTCTATTTATATCTTTTATTTGTGATAATTCTATTATTTTTTCTTGTGTTTCTTCAAGTATAGCATTTTTTGCTATCTCTATTTTCAGTTTATTGTATTCTAATACTTCATAACTATGTTGTTGCATAATTTCCTTGTAGTTTTTTGTTCCTACAAGTTTGCACCTCCTACTCTTTAGCCTATTGTATTCTTATAAAAATTTATAATTTGCCACTATAAGACACTATATCTTATTATAGCATAAATTTTGGCTTTTTTCTATACCTTTTTGCAAGTAAAAGCTATGGGGGTTAGCGCCCTCTGGTATTGTCAGAGGGAGCTAACCCCTGCGGCTAATAAAAAAGTCTTTGACAGCTAAAAAAAAGTCTTGATAATTAATAAGTTTTGTGATAAAATATGGTTCGTAAATTTTTAGGGAGGTGAACGTTTTGAGAAGATGTGATATCAGCGGTAAGAGTACAGTTAGTGGTAACCAAATAAGTCACTCACATAGAGTTACTAAAAGAATATGGAAACCAAACCTTCAATCAACAAAAATATCTGTTAAAGGACAAGTTGTGAAAGTTAAAGTATGTACTAAAGTTCTTAAAACAATTAAAGGTGCTACAGAAGATCAAATACTAAAAGTATTGAAATCTAACGAAAAAACTCTTAGCCCAAAATTACAAAAACTTTTTCATGCATAAGTCTATTTCATAGTTTATGAAAATAAAAAAGACAGTTTTTAAAAACTGTCTTTTTTATTTTTTTGCTCTTTTATTTTTTCCAAAACTACAATCGGACTAATATTTCTCATGCAGCGAAAATGCTTTTTCGGACACTCTTTATCACCATGCAAAGAACAAGGCGAGCATTTTTCATCTAAATATATCAGTGTAGAGTTTCCTTCAAAGTCAAACATATAAGGTGATGTCGGTCCAAATATCACATAGATATCCGCTTTCACGCCTCTCGCAATATGAAAAGGCCCTGAGTCATTACTTACTACCAAGAAAGACTGTGCCATCAAAGCTCCCGTTTCTTTCAAGCTAAGCTTACCGGCTAAATTCTCACAAGGATCTCCAATATCTTGCTTTATAGCTTCCAATTCGTCATATTCAGCTTTACTACCTACCAGTAATATCTTTTCCCCATACTCTTTATATATTTTTTCTCCGAGTTCTGCAAAATATTTACCCGGCCATTTTTTTGTTTCCTTTGAGGCCCCCGGTGCAAACACTACACAGTCAGTGTATTTTTTTACTTTTTCTTTATCTTTTTCCCCAAAATTAAAGTCCAATTCCTCGTTTTTATACTTTACTCCTATTTTTTCTAAGGCTGTAAAATATCTTTTTACTATAGTGTCATCTGGTTTATATTTTATAAGTCTAAGTTTCACAAGTAATGTTTTCCAAAATTTTCTTTTTTTATACCTATATGTCTTTTTCCCAAGAAATAAGCTAAGTAATTTGGATCTTAATTTCGAATGTAAATCTATCACTAAATCATAATCTCGCTCCTTTAAATTTTCATTTACATAAGATTTTATTCCATTTATGCCTTTATTCTTTTCCTTGTCAAATAACAAAACTTCATCTATATTTGGATTCCCTGTTATTGCATCACAAAATTTTGACAGCACAAGTATATCTATCTTTCCATCAGGATAATTCTTTCTTAATTCCCTTATTACAGGACTTGTCAGTATTATATCGCCTATTGAACTAAACCTTATTATTAATATTTTCATCTATCGCTCCATATTTTTTATTATCTCTTCATAAACTTTTTCCGGCAAAATATCCAACATACACTTAAAGTGCCCTAAAGGACATTTATTCGATCCATGCAAGCCACAAGGCCTACATTCCAATTCCTTATTTTCTATTACAAGGCTTTGTTTTGACCATGGATAAAAACCTAAGTCTTTTGTGGTTGCCCCAAAGATAGCTATCACAAAAGTATCAAAAGCTGACGCTATATGTATTGGCGCACTATCATTTGAAATTAAGATGTCACTTTTTTTTATTAACGCCGCCAATTCTAATAAGCTGGTTTTTCCTATTAGATTTATCGTATTTTTTGTTTCTTTTATTTCTAGCTCTTCTTCATCCTTGCCACCAAGCAATAAAATTTTATAACTTTGCTTGTCTAACATTTCTATGACTTTGTTAAAGTATGAAATTGGCCACATTTTTGTTTTCCATTTACTGCCAGGTGCTACTGCTACGACTTTTTTATCATATAGTTTATACTTTTCCCATATATTTTCTGTATATTTT
>CAZDNU010000417.1:0-5220 GCA_964506865.1 uncultured Fusobacteriales bacterium
TATCACTTTTTGGGCTGAGACGACTGTATAATGATACGAAAAGAAGATGCAAAAAATTAAATGAAAAATATGAGATAAGCAATGATTTTTTCTCATCAGAATTTTTATCTAACTTTAACTTTGAACTGGTAGCTAATTTTGAATATTTTTTAAGTGCCGAATTTAATAGATTAGATCAAAAAATAAATGATGATCAAAAAAAAATAACGAACCTTCAGCATGAAAATTTCATGAAAAAGAGTGTAAGTGAATATCAATTGCAAGGAGCGGTAGACAATTTAGAACTTATGGCAGATAGATTGAGTAAAAAGGATCAGCTTTTGGATGGATTTATAAACATAATAGAAAGTTTAGATACTACAGTTATAAGTTATGACATGTATTTTGAAGAGATATTATATTATATCGAAAAATATATGAACATTTCAGATGTAGTAGTTATAAAAAAAATAGATTCCGGTTATGATATATTTAAAAAACTTATTCAAGAAAGTTTTGATCTTAGCCCAGAAATTATCAAAGGGTTAGAATCTATAAAAGATAGGGTTGCTTATAACGAAAATATAAATAGAATAAGTGGATACGATGTTATTTTACATTTGAGCAATCTAAAGGACAAAACTTATGGGTATATACTTATAAATGGATTGTCAAGTGAGTATTTAGAGTATCCTGTATTTATGAAGATAGTAACAACAATTTCCACAGAATTATATAACATTGCAAACAATCTAAGTCATATAAAACAAATAAGTAAAGATAAAAAAATAATGAGTGACAGCATAAAGAAATTAAAAATGGAATTAGTTGAAAATCAAGAAAGTTTAGAGGTGCAGTTAGAACAAATATCTAATATGTACGAAGAGATAGTTATATTATACGAAGCGGGAAAAAACTTAGGAAAAATATTTGACAGGAAAAAGATAGAAAAATTAATTCTTGAGATGATAATTGAGATAATAGAAGCAGAATACGGTATGGTTTACTACTATTCTAGCGAAAAAAGGATTCCTCTACTCTCTACTGTTGTATTTTCGGGAGATGAAGATGAAAATATGATAAAAGAGATGAAAGTCCTTGTAAAAAAATCTGATTTATTTTTAGAATTGAAGGAAAAAGGAGGAAAAATAGTAGTAAATGATACGTCGTTATTGGAAACAAATAGTGCAAAGTTAGACTATATAAGGCAAAGATTTTCAAATTTTATAGAGTTGCCCATATATAGTGGGGAAGAGATAGTAGGAGCAGTAGTTATCTTTAATAAAAAAGAGGGCGAATTTACTGCAGCAAATATTAGTTTGGCTACAGCGCTAACTAATCAGTTGGCCATGTCAGTGCAAAATATAGATTATCTAAATAAAGAGATTGAACGAAAAAAAGAGGAAGAGCAATTAAAAATTGCCAGTAGAATTCAAAGTAAGCTTTTTCCACAAGAAATGCCTGAAACAGCTAAGTTTGATATTTATGGCATGAATGAACCGGCGAAGGCAGTTGGAGGGGACTACTTTGATTTTATAAAATTAGATGAGGACAAACTTATAGGTATAATTGCTGATGTATCGGGCAAAGGTATACCTGCAGCTTTGCTAGTAAGTATGGTAAGAACTATATTTCGGATGATAGTAGAGCATTTCAAAGAGTATTCAGTTGAAAAAATACTAAATGCTATAAATGATATACTATGCAAAGAAAATATTGAAGGCAGATTTGTTACAGCAGCCTGTTTTTTGGTAAATAGTAAAACAAACAAAATTGAAATAGCAAATGCAGGACATGATCCAGCAATGTTTTTTTCTAGCAAGACAAAAAAAATAATAGAATTAGAAATAGATGGTATTGTACTGGGAATTAGTGAAAATGAGAATTTTGAAAAAAAAATAATGGATTTTACAGAAGGGGATATTTTACTATTGTACACTGATGGGGTGGTAGAAGCAAGAAATACTGAAGGAGAATTTTTTGAATTTGATCGCCTGACCAAGATTATACAAAATAATAATAAATATCCAGCAAGTTATCTAGTTCGCAAGATATATCGTGAGGTTACAAAATTTATGAATAATCAAAGTAAAAGTGATGATATTACCATTATAAGCATAAAAGGAGTGTGATACTTATGGGGAAAAAGATATTAATAGTAGATGACGAAGAAAATATAAGAGCACTTTTAAAAAATATATTATCAGAATTTGGAGAAGTATTTGAAGCAGATACAGGAAAAAAGGGATTTGCAATCTTTGAAAAAGAGATGCCTGACTTGATATTATTGGATATAATGTTACCAGATACAAGTGGCGTAGAATTACTACAACAGATACGAGATAAAAATAGAAAAGTAAAAATAGTAATGATAACAGCCTATGAGACTATAAAATCAGTAATAGATATAATGGATATAAAGATATCAGGCTACATAACCAAACCGTTTATGATAGCTGAAATAAAGGAGAAAATAAAACAAATATTGGAAAACTAACGTAATGTGGGGTGAAAATATGGCAGAAAAAGGAGAAATTAGAAACAGATTAGCAGGAATATTAATAGATAATGGAAAAATATTGTTTATAAAGCATAGAAAAAATAATATGGAATATTGGCTCTTGCCTGGAGGCGGACTTGAATATGGAGAAAGTTTCCAGAAATGTCTAAAACGAGAGTTTGAAGAAGAAACCGGCTTAATAATAGATGTGCAAAATATGAAATTTATATCTGAATCAATCGAGCCAAATCATAATAGACATATAGTAAATATATATTTTATGGTATCAGCAAAAGATTTAGAATTAAATTTAGGTGATGAAGAAAATTTAATTGATTTAAAATTTATGGGAAAAGATGAGATAGTTCAAAATACAATTTATCCAAACATAAAAAAAGAGTTGGTGGAGTTATTAGCTGGAGATAATAAAAAATTGGAATATTTAGGAAATAGGTGGGATTGATATGGTAAAAACCATAAAAAAACGGCTTGGAGATAGTTTAATCGATGCTGGGATGATAAATGAGGAGCAACTAAAGACTGCACTATCAGAGCAAAAAAAAGCGGGAGAAAAACTTGGCGAGACACTTGTAAGGTTGGGGATATGTACTCAGGAGCAGATAATAGAAGTGCTCGGCGAACAAATGAATATACCCTTTGTGCGACTTGATAGAACGGTAATAGATACAGAAGTAATAGATATGATATCGAAGGATATAGCGCAAAGATACAATGTAATGCCACTATTTAAAGTAGAAAATGTATTAAATTTAGCAATGGTAGATCCGCTAGATATATTTGTAATAGATGAGATTGAATTTCAGACGGGATTTGAAGTATCACAAATGATAGCTACCCAAGATGATATAGAAGAAGCTATAAATAAATACTATGGAGAACAAGATAATAAAAGAAGTGATATGAGCAAATATAAATCTGATGATGAGAAAAAAGAAAGAACAAGTAGCAAGATAGATATAAGTAGTGTAGAAAATAGTTCTCCGGCAATAGAAATAGTAAATTTGATCTTGAAACAAGCGATTGAAGATAAAGCAAGTGATATACATATAGAACCAGAAGATGATGAATTGAGGGTAAGGTTTCGTATAGATGGGGTTTTGCATGAAGTGATGCAACCACCAAAAAACTTAGATACTGCTATTTTGTCGCGTATAAAGATAATGGCAAAAATGGATATAGCAGAACGACGTGTGCCACAGGATGGGCGTATAGAATTAAAATATGAAAAGAAAGATATAGATTTGAGGGTGTCAACGTTACCTACTATTTTTGGAGAAAAAGTAGTAATGAGAATTTTAGATAAAAGTAATGTCACTATAAATTTAGAAAGTTTAGGATTTTCTGACTATTTTCTCGATACATTTAGAAGGTTAATAAAAAAACCAAATGGTATATTGCTTGTAACAGGTCCAACTGGTTCGGGGAAAACTTCAACTTTATATGCTGCTCTAAATGAGATAAATACTTTGGATAAAAACATAATAACCCTTGAAGATCCTGTAGAATATCAGTTAAAGATCATAAATCAAGTACAAGTGAATCACACTGTCGGATTGTCGTTTTCATCAGGACTACGTTCTATACTCCGACAAGATCCAGATGTCATAATGTTAGGGGAAATACGAGATAAAGAAACAGCAGAGATAGCAATAGAAGCAGCAATGACAGGGCATTTGGTATTTAGTACACTACATACAAATAGTGCAGCTGGAGCAGTAGCAAGACTTATAGATATGGGAGTAGAGCCGTTCTTGATATCTTCTTCTCTGATAGGTGTGATAGGACAGCGTTTGGTGAGGAAAATATGCAATAATTGCAAAGAAGAGATAGTACCGGAAGATGCAGCTTTAGAGGATTTGAAAATAGAAAAGAATCCTGAAGATAAATTTCATCACGGTAAAGGCTGTAAAGTATGCAAAAAAACAGGGTATAGAGGTCGAACAGCTATAAATGAGATATTAGAACCTGACGACAAAATCAGACGTCTTATAAATGAACGAGCTACGGCGACAGATATAAAAATAGAAGCAGAAAGGTTAGGAATGATAAGTATGCGTAAAGATGGTGTATACAAAGTTAAGAAAGGGATTACATCATTAGAAGAAGTAATGCGAGTCACACAAGATGATATATAGGACAAGGAGGAAATGTATTTGAAAGAATTAGAAAGCTTAATAAGAGATATGCCGGATTTTCCGAAAAAAGGAATTATATTTAAAGATATTACTACGCTACTGAGGGATAAACAAGGATTAAAAAAATCTATTGATATTTTGGTTGATAAATACAAAGATGAAAAAATAGATTATGTAGTAGGAGCTGAATCAAGAGGATTTATATTTGGAACTGCTCTTGCATATGCAATTGGAGCAGGGTTTGTACCGGTAAGAAAACCAGGAAAATTACCAGGAGAGGTGTTTTCTGTAGAATATGATTTGGAATATGGTAGCAATACATTGCAAATACATTGTGATGCTATAGAAGAGGGGAAAAATGTACTTATAATTGATGATCTCCTAGCCACAGGTGGAACTTCGAAAGCTGTATTAGAGCTTATAAGTAAATTAAAAGCAAATACAATAGGATTAGCCTTTTTGATAGAATTAGAATTTTTAAAAGGACGTAAGCTCTTAGAGGAATATGAAGTGTATTCGATAATAAAATATTAAGCGACGTATTTTGTGTTGCTTAATATTTTAAAATTTTATATATATAAAATT
>CAZDNU010000418.1:0-1741 GCA_964506865.1 uncultured Fusobacteriales bacterium
CAACTAAAACTACTGAAAATCAACCTTGATTTTAAAAATTTCCTAATTTTCTAATACACACATATTTCTTTTCCTTTTCCTTTTTTGTATTTTTCTATATTTCTCACTATACCCTCTACCAAGGCTTGTCTGCTTTGTATAGAAGCCCAAGCACTATGAGGAGTTATTATTATATTATCCAAATTCAAAAGTTTATTTCCATTTTTAGGAGGTTCTTCGGTCAAAACATCGCAAGCTGCTCCTTTTATTTTTTTCTTCAATAATGCAATATACAGCGACTCTTCATTTATTATTCCGCCTCTTGCTGTATTTATTATTATCGAATTTTTTTTCATTAAGTTTAGCTCTTTTGTAGATATCATATCTTTCGTAGCTGAATTTAAAGGTACATGAAGAGTCACTATATCACTTTCCTTCAAGACTTCTTCAATGCTCAACCTATCTTTTTCTTCATAATCTTTGTCAGGATTGGATTTTGCGATAACTACTCTCATCCCAAACGCTTTAGCTATCTCTGCTACTCGTTTTCCTATATTTCCATATCCCACTATCCCCAAAGTTTTAGTATTTAATTCATTAAAATTATATTTATAAAATGTGAAAAAGGGCGATCGTGCCCATGTTCCTTTTTTCACCTCATTATTATAATCCATTACCCTATTTTCAAATGCAAATATGTATGCAAAAACTGTCTGCGCTACTGATTCTGTCGAATAATCCTTGACATTTGCAACTATTACACCTCTTTTTTTCGCTTCTTCTAAGTCCACATTATTATATCCTGTCGCTGATAGACATATTAATTTTAGTTTTGGAGCTTCCTCTAGCTGTCTTTTTCCAAAATACACTTTATTTGTTATAATTATTTCAGCCTCTTTTATTCTATCCAAGACTTCTTCTTTTGAACTTAGAGGATACTCTGTATAATCTCCTGTTTTTTTTAAGTTTCTAAGATCGATCTCATCACCTAAAGTTTCTCTATCTAAAAATACTACTTTCATTGCTCCCCCCCATCTACAAGTTGTCTATTATTTATTAATAATATTTCATATCTTCTTCGTCCTGATCTTCTTCTAGCATACTCTTATAATAGCTTGATCTTGCTGAACTGTCATTCGATATTCCACTTCGCAAAAATTCTATATCTTTTTTTACAGTGGCAGCATCAATAGCCGTTTCATAGCTCACTTCGCCTGCAGTATAAAGCTCGGCAATAGCTTGATCAAAAGTCTGCATTTTATGTATCTCTCTACCTGTTTTTATAGCTTCCGGAATTGCTTTTACTCCTTCAGAACTTAAAATAAGCTCTTTTATAGTTGGGCTATCACGCATTATCTCAACAGCAACTACCATTTTTTTTGGTGTCGTTGATGGAAGCAACCTTTGAGATACTACTCCTCTTATATTGCTTGATAATTGATATCTAATCTGTTTTTGTTGCTCTGCAGGATAAAAATCTATTATCCTAGATATCGTCTGGGCTGCATTTACAGTATGCAATGTACTTATTACCAAATGCCCTGTTTCTGCTGCTTTTAAGGCTGCATCTACCGTCTCTATATCTCGCAACTCTCCTACAAATATTATATCCGGATCTTGTCTTAATACATATTTTAGTGCCATATTATATGATTCTGTATCCGTCGGTATCTCTCTTTGACTTATTATCGCTTTTTTGTCTTTAAATAAATACTCAATTGGATCTTCCATTGTGATAATGTTTCTTCTAAAATTTTCATTT
>CAZDNU010000419.1:0-9623 GCA_964506865.1 uncultured Fusobacteriales bacterium
CCCACAAGTGTATTTATAAGCGATATTGAGTCCGCACCAGCTTCTTCTACAGCCTTAGCTATCTCTTTTATATCTGTCACATTTGGAGTTAATTTCACCATTACGTGATGTGATGTATTTTTTCTTACCTCTTTCACTACACTTGCAGCCATTACAGGGTCAGTTCCCATATTTATCCCGCCGGCTTTGATGTTTGGGCAAGATATATTTACTTCTATACCTCCCAAGTCAGTTAACCCATCCAATTTTTTGGCTAATTCCCCAAATTCCTCAATAGTATTCGCAGTTATATTTACAAATGTTTTTGCTTGTATCTTTTGTAAATATGGGTACTTTTCCTCTATAAATCTATCTACGCCTATATTTTGAAATCCAATTGCATTTAGCATACCAGCAGAAGTTTCAAGTATTCTAGGTCCTGGATTTCCTTGACGTTCTTTTAGAGTCGTTCCTTTTACACATATACCACCCAATCTATTTAGGTCTATTAATTCTTCAAATTCATCGCCATATCCAAATGTACCAGATGCAGTTAATATAGGGTTTTGCAATTCTAGTTTTCCTATGTTTACTTTTAAATTCATTCCCATATCACCTCGCTTCCTTTAAAGATAGGTCCGTCTTTACATACTTTTTTGTATTCCCATCCTTCTTCTTTTTCCGGACTTTTTATTTTTTGAATACAACCTACACAAGCTCCTATACCACAGCCCATATATTCTTCTAATGACACATATGCCTCTATATTATATTTTTCAGCAATATTAGTTACTTTTTTCATCATGATTTCCGGACCACATGTAAATATCACTTTATTGGTAAGCTCTAATCTATTTACTTCTAGATATTCTTCTAGTTCGTCCGTAATAAAGCCATGCCTTCCATAGCTACCATTGTCAGTTGCTACAAAAACTCTTTCTTGATGGTTGTTTACTGCATCTTCTAACAATATTTCACACTTATCTCTACATCCATAAAACAATTTCCAATTTTTTACAGTTCGCATCACTAACGAAAACGGCCCGCAACCAATACCACCAGCCACTATTAAGACTTCTTGTTCATCAGATATTTCAGGAAAACTATTTCCAAGCGGTCCTAATACATTCAAAATATCGCCAGCTCTATATCTAGATAATGCTTTTGTACCTTTTCCCACTACTCTGTATAGCAATACAATCTTATCCTCTACTACATCATTTATACTGATTGGTTTCCGCAATAAATTATCTATTCCTTCTCCTACTTTTATCTCTAAAAACTGACCCATTTTTATTTTTCGAGCCATATCCTCATCCTCAAATGAGAGCATATAATTATCTTTCTTTATCTCTACATTTTGGAGTATCGTTACATCCTTCAAAAACATAAAACCATCTCCTATTATCCTTTAATTAAGTTTTATTATATCATAAGTCTAAGCAAAATAAAAGTACATTTTTAAGCACCGGGGTCAGACCCTAATGGCTTCCCATTAGGGTCTGACCCCGCTTCAAAACTAATATTGCTTATATCTATCAAGCCAGCTTTCACTTTTCCGCTTAATTCTTTGTATCGCATTATCTACTGATTTTATTTTCTTTTCCAATTTTCTGGCAATATCTTTATAGGTAAGTCCTGTAACCATGTAATTAAATACCCTGTACTCAAAAGTACTTAAATTTATCTTTAAGTAATCTCGCAATCCCTCTATTTGTTCTTTTGTGAGGTAAAGATCTTCCGGACTATAGGATACATACGATTCTAGGCCTTTGGTATACTTTACCACATCTTTTCCATCATTTTTGTCACCATTTATACCAATTGCAAAGTTCAAAGCCATATTTTTTTGAGAATTTGCTGTTTTTATGGCTGTTATGAGTTGTCTTTTTATACATATTGAAGCAAAAGTTTTAAAAGAAGCCAGTTTATTTTTATCATATCCTCTTATCGCTTTCAAAAGACCAATCATACCTTCTTGAATCAAGTCTTCTTTTTCTGCTCCCATCAAAAAATAATTTCTAGCTTTTAAAAACACAAAATTTTTATATTTATCAAAAATTTTACCTACGGCTTCTTCATTTCCAGACTTAGCATCTTCCAATAGCTTTTCTTCAAACTTTTCTGCATCTTCATAGTCATAACCTCTGTTGTTATCATAAAGCTCTTGATTAAGATTTGATAACATACCATCCACTCCTATTTTCTTGAAATTTGGGAAAGCAAAACTCCACAAGCTACCGAAACATTTAGTGAATTTATCTTTCCGCTCATTGGTATTTTTATAAGTATATCACAATTTTCTGCTACCTTTTTTCTGATTCCGCGTCCTTCACTGCCCATTACAAGACAAGTCTTTTGGGGATATTTTTCCTGACTATAGTTCTTTGCTCCATCAGCTTCTGCTCCATACACCCAAAACCCAAGTTCTTTTAATCTATTTATAGCATTCGATAAATTAGTCACTGTTACAATATCTACATATTCTATTGCACCTGTTGATGTCTTTATTACTGTTTCATTTATTTTCACACTATTTCTATCAGGAATTATTATCCCCACTACTCCAAACGCTTCGGCATTTCTTATGATCGCTCCAAAATTTCGAGGATCTTGTATACCATCCAATATCAATATTTGAGCTTTTTCCAACTTCACTACCTTTTCGAGAAACTCACCAAAATCTTTTTCATAGGTATAATCTTGCACATAGGCAATCATTCCTTGTGACTCTTTTTCTCTTTTTTTTGCATACACTATATTTATCGATTTTTTTTTGGCTAAGTTTAATATTTCTTTTATTTTTTCTTTATTAATTCCTTCGTAAATCTCAAGTTTTTCTATATTTTGCTTACTTTTTAGAGCTTCTGTTACAGGATTGATTCCTATTATTTTTGCCATTACACCACTTCCATTTTTTTCCTTTTTATGTCTGCACCCAATTTTTCTAATTTTCTTTCCATTCTTTCATATCCTCTATCTATATGATAAATCCTATTTATAACCGTCTCTCCTTTAGCTAAAAGTGCCGCCAATACCAAGCTAGCTCCAGCTCTTAGATCTGATGCCATTACTTCAGCAGCGCTAAATTCTACACGACCATGTATAGAGGCTGTGTTGCCTTCTATCTCTACTCTAGCCCCCATACGATTCATTTCTGATACATGCATAAATCTATTTTCAAATATTGTTTCACTAATCTCACTAACTCCATTTATCGCGCATAGTAGTACCATCAGTTGCGCCTGCAAATCAGTTGGATATCCTGGATATGGCATTGTTTTTACTTTTATTGGTTTTAGTTTATTTAATTTTGCATCTATTTTTAGTGTCTTCCCATCTTTTAATTCAAACTTTACTCCCATTTCCTCTAGTTTCATTTTGAAACTTTCCAAATGACTCATATTTACATCTTCTATCTCTATATTGCCATCCATTAATACCGATGCTACTATAAATGTCCCGGCCTCTATTCTGTCAGGTATTATTCTATAATGTCCTGGCTTTAGTTCTTGGACACCTTCTATTTCTAGTCGGCTAGTTCCTATTCCTGATATCTTTGCTCCCATAGAGTTCAAAAAATTGCATAAGTCTTCTATTTCAGGTTCTTGCGCTGCATTTTCAATTATAGTTTTTCCTTTGGCCTTTACAGCAGCCATCACTATATTCTCAGTCGCACCTACACTTGGAAAATCAAGATATATAGACGCCCCTTCTAATGCTTTCGTTTTAGCTTCTACGTATCCATGCTCTATTTTTATATCGCATCCCAGCGCTTCAAAGCCTTTTAGGTGATAGTTGACAGGTCTAGCTCCAATTGCACATCCACCGGGTAATGATACTTTAGCGTGATTTAAATTTGCCAATATAGGTCCCATTACCAAAAAAGACGCCCGCATTGTTTTTACTAGATCATATTTGGCTTCCCCACTTTGAAGTCCTTTATTTATTATTTTATATGTGTTATCTTCTATTTTCTCTATTTCAAGCCCAAGATTTTCTAAAAGTTTAAACATCGTTTTTATATCTTTTAATTCTGGCACATTTTCTAATACATACTCCCCTTTTGCTATCAAGGTTCCTGCCAATATAGGCAATGCAGCATTTTTAGATCCGCTTATTCTTACCTTTCCTTTTAATTTTTTTCCACCATTTACTACAAAACCATCTACATACATACGCCAATCTCCTTCCACTTTTCATATTTCATTATTTTTTTATCCTTCTTACATTCAATTTTTGTTGTTTATATTCTCTATCACACACTGGGCATTTTCTACCTATAACTTTATCAAAAAATCCTAGTTTTTCAAACTCACCTAAATATTCTGGCAATCTTTCCTCTACTTGTTTATAGCAATCTCCACATATCTTTTTTCCTCTATTTTTACTGAATTTCTCTCCCAATCCTGCATCTATGAAGTCCTGATCCATATCTCTTATCAATACTTCATCTTTTTCTTCTTTCAAGGCATCTTTAGATATCACTACTAGCCCTATATCTCCCATATAATTTATTCCATCCACCAACTGGTACTTTATACCTATCTCTTCGGCTTTTTTTATATATAGTCTTAAATGCTGCAGTTTTATCTCTCTTGCCATTTTTACCATGTAGGCTTTTGGCTCTTTCATGCTATCTAGTATTTCTGGATACACATCATCTTCGATGATCTGATCTTTATTTAAAGCTGCTATTACTCTTTCTTTGTATTCACCTAGATACTCATTCTTTTCTGATTGTCTTTTTAAAAAATCTTTTTTATTTTTTTCTTGTTTTTTTATAAATTCATCTTTATTCATATTAATCTATTTCTCCTCTATGTTATAAATAACTATATCACCCATTGAAAAGTCCGACACGTATAGTCTGTTTTGGTCTTTTATTACAGTATTTGGCATGAAGTATCCATCAATTTCAAAACAAAATTCATGTTTAGCGTTATATTTCATAAGCGTATTTTTTTTGTCATCGCATACATACAACTCTTCTTCATCTATCCAAAATTCTTCAGGACACAAGCTCTCTTTAAGATCTATCTCTTCTTGTATGTTGAAATAAATATCATAATTTCTTATTTTTTTAGCTCGTTTATCTAAAATGTATACTTTGTTTTCAAATACTTTTATAGATACATTATCTTCTCCTTTGATCTTATGCTCTTTTATATATTTCCCAAATTTATTAAAAATAAACACTTTGTTTATCAAGGAGTCCAATACATATAATCGGTTTTTATTCAACACAATATCCACAGGTCTTTTAAAATTTTCAGCTTTCAACGTTGCCACTCTTTGAAAAGTTTCTTTGTCTGCTATAAAAATATCACGAAAAAAATAATCCAATATTATTAATCTAGTCTCTGTTACTATTAATTTTTCCGCTTGTATATCTGCTTGATACACTTTTTCTATTAAATTGCTTCTCATATTGTATTTAATTATCTTCCTATGGTTGTGTATACTACTCCAAATATTTTCATTTTCTAAGGTCATCGCTTTAACTTTTTCCAATTGAATATCTTTTGACAACTGTTTTAACGTTTGTTCATATTTTAAATTTTCATATCCTATATATTTTGATTTCTCTTTATTATTATTCTCTATTTTAACAAAATCTAATTGTTTTTCATCTATTTTTTTCTCGACAATTTCTCCTCTTTGCTCTATACAAGCAAGTAATTTCCCATTTACAATTTCTATACAAGAATAATACTCTCCATCTAATAATACCGCTTCTTTTTCTTCTTCATAATCAATAATTCGTATTTTTTTATTGAATTGGTCTGCAAATACAATGTATTTTTTATAATGCTTGATTCCCAAAGGATACTTATATGCATTTTTTATTTTTTTTATTAACTCTCCTTCTATATCGTAAATATGAATATCATGCCCATTTGTATTTGCTACATATATTTTATCCATATATATATCAAAAAATGAAGGATAGAACAATCCTTTCCCTATATCTTTGATATGCATATACGATTTATCAAAAACTGATATTTTTCCACAATCTTTATTCGCTACATATATTTTATCGTTGTAATAAATTACCTTATATGGTTCTCTTAGTATATCATTTCCAAAAGCATCTATCAAGTTTTTTTCTTTATCATATATTTTTACTTCATTATGATAACTATCTGTAACATAGATTTTTTCATCTGAAATAAATATGCTTTTGGGATAGTAGAAATCGTCCTTTAAAAAAAGCTCTTCCTCAAGCATAATGCAGTGCTCTATATCATCAACTATAATTTTTTCATTGTTAATACATATAAAATCAGAAATACTTGTCATAAAAACTCCCCCAATATAACATTATTATAGCACATTTTTTTCTTTTTGCCAATACTGCTGAAACTCCCATCCCTAAAGGAGTGAGCTTTTCGGCACTAAATTTGTAATTTTTTCAAAAAGTATGATATAAGCACAGAAAAGAGGGGTTGCCCTCTTTTCTCTATGCTGCTTTGCTTTTTTCTTCCTCTTGCCTTGCTGCTTTTGCTTTTCTTTGTTTCTTTTTCTTTAGACCTCCGAGTGTCAAAATAGTCATTATCCCCGCTATACCTCCAAGCATTCTCCAATCCATAACTGGATTGCCTGTTTTAGTATCAGGTAAGGACATTTCGACCCTTGCAATATCTGAAAAACTCCCTGTATAACGTTCTTCTTTTATCTGGTAGACCTGTTCTTTGGCTTCAGCTATTGTCATAGCGTTAAATTTGACTTTGCCCTCAGTCAGTTCATAAGATACTACCACCTCTCTTTCCAGATTTGCTTCCAAAAGTCTGTCTTCGAGCTCATTACGCAATTCATTAACCCTACTGTTGACTTTAAGCATAAGAGATTGATCGACTTCCGCCAAAATAGTAGAGGTAAATAATAGCACAAAAGCAAATAATATAATCTTTTTCACTCTATCACCCCTTTTCATTTCTGTTAGTCTCAATTAATATTTTCGACACTTTTTAGTTTTTCATAAGCTTTTAAGTAAATTTTATCCTCTCCAAAAGCTCCAGGCTTAGTTATTACACGGTATCCAGCATTTTTATTTACTGAATACACTACACCTGTATCAATTTCGTCTACTATTTCTAAAAATTTTATATCCAGCCTCTTTAATACTTTAACCGCTGTTTCCCCTCCTGTCAAGAAAATATTTTTTATATTACACTTTTTCATAACATTTTGTGCTAATTCCCGAACATATTCCCCTACTATTTCACTTATATCTTCGGCCTTTTCATCTTGTTTCTTTAACGCTCTTATGACTTTTTCGCTATCCTCTTTTTCTAAATACGTATATATAAATATGTCTTTTCTCGATTGGTAGTTCCTTTCAAACTCTTTCCAATTTTCCGCAATACTTTTTTCAAAGTTTATTTTGAAAAAATATATCTCTTTACTATACCTTTCTTGTAAATTTCTTATTTGCTTTACATTTTGCAAAGAACAAGATCCCGATATCAGCATTACCTGTTTTTTTTCATAACCCCAGTACTTAGGCAAATAATTCATTAGTCCTGCAGATCCGACGATATAATTATCCATGTGTAATCGTATTAGATTTTCCGCAATAAAATTTAAGTCATCCTCTGTCTTAGTATCAAATATAATTACACGTTCTTCTCTATCGACTACGTCATTCATATTTTTTTCATTTAGATTTTCAGATGATACCAAATGTGCTTCCGGAAATATTTTCATAAGATTGTCTTCCTTGACTGGAGACACAGGATCATTTGCAAATTCTGTCTTAGATAATCGTTGTCCATCCAAAAGATGTATTCCATTTATTATTTGTCTTTTCATTTTAGGAAACCCAACTATTATACATACTTTATTCTCCTTTTCGATAACATCTAGTATGGCGTTTATTTCTACTCGTATATTCCCACGCAATGTTGAATCTATTTTTTTATATAACTTCAAGTTAGGTATATCTTTTATGCTTTCCATCAAGTTTTTTATTTTTTCATAAGCAAATTTTTCATTTTTGTTTCTAGTGTCTGTATCCAAAACTATTACTTCTTCCTCTAGTTTTTCAGTAGGATCGCCAATACAAGTTCGTACTTTTATACCATATTTATGTATTTGTACACCTACATCTCCTGCTCCAGTAAAATCATCTGCAATTACAATCACCATACACACCTCTCATCCTTTTTTTATCTCACTGCAAGTTTAATTACAGTTTTTTTAACGCTATTTCGTCTATATTTTACTTCTAAATTCTTAGTTTTGCAAATTTTTTTGATTTTTATATATCGTGTATAGCTTAATCGTATATTACATCTATCTCCAATTGAAGAAATGATCCGAATACGTACTGGAGAAAAAGGTTGTCAAAACTTATAAAAACTCTGTTAAGCTATATTAATATGCTTTAATTATTTTAAATTTAAGGGCTATGGAACGATATTTATCGAACCATAGCCCTTTTGGTATGCTATTTAGTTTTTTACATCTCGCATTAGTCTTCTTACCTCATTCCCCGGATTATTTTCATAATCTATATTATCATATATTTCTATTGCCCATTTATGATAAAGATAAAATACATCAAATGAAATTGTGTCATCGTATTGGTTATAAAGCGTATCTTCTCCCTCCTCTTTTCTTATATAAAACTTAGTATCTAATTCATAGTTAATTGTAGCTGCCACTCCTGCTATTGGATAATTATAGTCATATGGTATTGTATATGTATTTCTTTCTTGATTGAGACTAGAATCCCATTCTTTATAATTATACGAAAAATTTTCTCCTAAGTTTGTAGGAGTCATAACTTTTCCTGTGGTTTCCAAAAATGCATGGGTATAATATTTATTTTTTAGTGTATGTACATAATACGTATTATACTCAGGCTGATCTACTACCCATTCGTCTCCTACTGTAAGATTGTCTTCCACTTGAAAGTTTATCTCTAAGTCATATCCTTTTATCGGTTTATAATCTATCATTACCATCCCCGTTTTATGATTTCCACTTTCTTCTATTTCATTTGATATTATTTCTACTCCAGGTCCTACCACTTCTATAAAATATGAGCTTGTTATTGGAGTTCCGATATCAGATACTACTCCCGATTTATACGCATCTTTCGTTACTGTATTTGCTGGATATTTTCCATCTTTTTGCAATCCTAATATCTCGTATTCATCTGGTGCATAATTAATATCCCATATAACATAAGCAATATCTCCAGCTTCATAGGCAACCGTTGCCCAAATTGTAGCCTTTTTGTATAATAACTTTAATGCCGTCTTTATATATCCTTCTTTTAATTTTGTTTCTATCTGTTTCATTGCGGTCTTAGAAGCTACTTCCAATAAATAATTTTTCACTGGCCCATATCCAAGATTAGCCGCTTCCTTAATTAATTCGTATGCTTGTTTTGATGCTTCTTCAATATTGTTTGGTGGCTCATTTAGATGTTTTTGTAATATACTTGTAAAAGTAGAAAACTCTTCATAAAATATATCTGCTGCTATTTTTAAGTCCTCATCTTTTATTCCTTTTATTCCAACTCCCACCATATCAAAAAGTACCTGTATAGTTAATGATACATAAGTTTTCATTTTCTGCTTTTCATATTGGACAGAAAAAAATCTATCTCCTAATCCATCTACTCTACT
>CAZDNU010000420.1:0-3953 GCA_964506865.1 uncultured Fusobacteriales bacterium
GGAGGAGAAAAATGAAAAAATTTTGTAGGGGAATTTTACTTCTAGCAGTATTTCTATTTTTTATAGGGTGTATAAATGAAAATACTGTAGAAAAAACTGAATTGAATGAAGATGCGGTGATTGTACCAGGAGGAGATAGTGAAGTATCAGGTGGTAGCGGGGAATACACATATGGACTAAAACCTACTCCGGAATCGGTATACAAGAGATTTCCTGTATCAGGTGGAGGCAAAAGAGGAGAGTTGCCAAGAGCAGTTGATTTATCAAGTAAAATTCCAAGTCCAGGAAATCAAGGAAGACAGGGTAGTTGTGTAGGATGGGCTACAGCATATGCTTATAAGTCATTTCAAGAAAAACTAGATCAAGGGTGGAATTTGAATACATATGACCATATATTTAGTCCAGCATATGTATACAACCAAATAAATGGTGGTAGAGATCAAGGATCATATATCCATGAAGCTCTGAAATTAATAGTAAGTCAAGGTGCTGCCACATGGAGTTCGATGCCATATAATCAAAATAACTACACAAATCAGCCAAACTCTAATCAAAGAGCAGTAGCATCTCAGTATAAAGCAGCTAGTTGGAGCAGTATTCCATATGGAAATGTGGATAAGATAAAAAGTCATTTGGCAGCAGGAGATGCTGTAGTGGTAGGTATACCAGTATATCCTGACTTTGAAAATATATCAAGTAGTAATCCTATATATGATAACTTATCTGGTAGCTTAGGTGGATATCATGCTATATGTTTGGTAGGATATGATGATTCCAAGCAGGCATTTAAACTGATAAACTCATGGGGAACTTACTGGGGACTAAGTGGATTTGGCTGGATGTCATATGATATCGTACGTAGCCAAAAGATAGAAGCCTATGTAATGGTAGATATAAAAACAGGGGATAATGATGGAGATGACACAGATGATGATCCTATAGTAACAGGAGATGCAAAGATTACCGGTATTACAGCAAATATAAAAGAATATATTGATTTTACAATAACAGGGAAAAATTTTGGAGCAAATAAATCATCAGCATATATATCTGGAGAAGGAAAATCAGAATATTTAGAGATATTATCATGGTCAGATACTGCAGTAAAAGTAAAAAATAAATATAAACCAGGTTCATATAAAGTATGGATATATGATGCTGCAAATCAAAAATGGACAGACTCATATTCATTTGAAATAGAAGAAAGTAATAGTGATGACGTTGTAAATGGAGAATTAAAAGTAACTGGAGTATCTGCAAAACAAGGTGGGAAATTTATATTGTACGGACAAAACTTTGGAACTAAAGTTTCCTCTGTATATGTTTCTGGAAACTATGTACAAGGGTACTTAAGTGTAAAAAGTTGGTCAAATACAAGAATAGAAACATACAATCCACTTAGCGCAGGAAAGTATCGTTTATGGGTTTATGATCAAAATAAAAAACAATGGAGTCCTTCGTATATTATAAATGTAGGGCACTAAATAAAAATCCAAAACAGTAGAGTTGAAAATAGCTCTGCTGTTTTTTTAAATAAATAATAAATTTTGTTAAATAAAACTTGGGATGTGTCGATTAATATATTAAGGGCAAAAACCCTCAATGATATTTTTTTAAAACATCCGAATAAAGAACGCTTGTAAATTAGTTACAGGTGTTCTTTTTTTGCTATATTGACTTCAAACTAGAAAAATAATATAATAGATAAAAAAAGACAAGGAGTTTGACGTTATGAAAAAACCAGAAGAACTTATAATAGACTTTTTGGATATACCAAATATGAAAATAGTTCAAAGAAATGATTATTTCAACTTTTCTTTGGATACAGTATTAATTTCAAATTTTTTGACTATAAATAGAAGTACAAAAAATATTTTGGATATGGGAACAGGAAACGGAGCTATACCCTTGCTATTATCTAAAAGAACAAAGGTAAAAATTACAGGTATAGAAATACAAGATATATCAGTAGAATTGGCAAATAAAAATGTAGTACTAAATAGCTTAGAGAATCAAATAGATATTATAAAAGGAGATATTAAGAATATTACAGAAATATTCAAAACTAGAAAATTTACAAATATAATCACTAATCCACCTTTTTTTGAATTTGATGGAAATAAAGAACAATTGAATAATTTGGATCAATTAACTTTAGCCAGACATGAGATATCATTAGATTTGGAAACCCTAATTAAAAATGCAGCAAAGTTGCTAGATTCAAAAGGTTATTTTGCAATGGTGCATAGAGTTGAAAGACTATCGGAGATATTATATCTCTTATCAAAATATAAGTTAGAACCAAAAAGACTTCAATTTACTCATTCAAATTTAGAATCTCCGTCTAAAATAATATTAATAGAGGCAAAAAAAGATGGGAAAAAAGGTTTAACGGTATTAGCACCTTTACTTAGTCATAAAGAAAACGGAGAGTACTCGGATATAATAAAAAAAATGTTTAGAGGAGAAATATAACTACTTTCTATATGAGAGAGCCTCAATAATATGCATTTTTTTGATATCTTGTGACGCTTCTAAATCAGCAATAGTGCGAGAAAGTTTTAGTATTTTGTCAAAAGCACGCCCGGAAAATGCAAACTTTTTGGCTGCAAGTTTCAATATATCTTCACTTTCACTATCAATTTTGCAGTATTGTTTTAGTTCTTTGGGCAAGAGGCTGGAATTTGTACGAGAAGCATTATAGCGATGTTGTTGGATTCGGTATGCTTTATTAACACGTTCTTTTATCTTTGATGAACTTTCACCAAGCTTGGAATTTAGGAGTTCATTTTCGGAAAGTCGTTTTATATCAAGGTTGATATCTATTCTATCAAGTATGGGCCCGGAAATCTTCTTTCGGTAACGTTCAATTTGTGATTGACTACAAACACATCTTTTGCTACCTTGTTCTTCAAATAAATATCCACAAGGACATGGATTGGTGGCAGCAATCAAGATAAAGTTTGCAGGAAAATCATTGCTAAATGATGCTCGTGAGATAGTTACTACTTTATCTTCTAGTGGCTGACGCAATACTTCTAATATTCGCTTCGAAAATTCTCCCATTTCATCTAAAAATAATATCCCATTGTGTGCCAAAGTGATTTCGCCTGGTCGTGGAAAACGACCTCCTCCAATTAAAGCTACATCAGATAGTGTATAGTGTGGACTACGGAAGGGGCGCTTTGATATTATTGGATTTTTTTTGGATAATAAACCAGAAATACTATAAATTTTGGTGGTTTGTATAATTTCTTCTTCGGTCATATCTGGTAAAATGGTAGGTAGACGTTTGGCAATCATACTTTTACCTGCCCCCGGACTACCATTTAAGATAACGTTGTGAGATCCCGCAGCTACTATTTCCATAGCTCGCTTAGCAGTTTCTTGTCCTTTTACATCAGAAAAATCCAAATTATTTTCACAAAAGTTAATTTTTGGCTTAGGCTTAGGTACTTTTGGGATGAGATCGTGGTTAAAGAAGTCAAGAACTTCTTTTAGATTTTTTACAGGCAAAATATCAACGCCATTTATAAAAGAAGCTTCATGAAAATTTTCATAAGGAACTATCACACCTTTTAGATTATTTTCGCGAGCAGCAATTACACTGCTTATTACTCCTTTGATTTTTCTGACATCACCATTTAATGACAACTCGCCAATAAGAAGATATTCAGGTAATTTTTCTTTATTTATAAAACCAAAAGAGGATAATATGCCTACTGCAATAGGCAAATCAAAAGCTGCCCCTTCTTTTTTTATGTCAGCAGGTGATAAATTAATGATTATTTTTCGGGGAAAAATATCAATACCACTATTTTTGATCGCAGATCGTACTCGGTCTTTGCTTTCGGAGATAGCAGTATCCCCCAAACCGACGATTGTAAATGAAGGAAAGCCATTGGAGATATCTACTTCTACATTTACAATGTAAGATTCCACTCCAACAAAGC
>CAZDNU010000421.1:0-3318 GCA_964506865.1 uncultured Fusobacteriales bacterium
TGTACAAAAAACGCTTAAATTTGAAGCTAGAATTAACTCACCGGAAAATGAATTGATGCAAAGAATGAATTTTGAAGTAAAACCTGCACTGGATAAAAAAGTAGTAAATTATCTATTGGTATTGGATAAAATGCCTCTAAAAACAAGAGGAGACTATACACTGGATTTATTAATGGAAAATGATGAAGGAGAACTTAAATTTTTTCAATCAAATGTATTGGTACATGCAAATTATCCAATCCGTCGTATATTCAAAGATGGCGAGATAGATGCAATATTGGATTCGAAAGAAGACTTGGTAAGATCTGTAAAAGTAGATTATGAGTTGCCTGATGGATCAAAAAAATATAAATTTGAATTAAGTTTGGATCCGGATAAAAAGGCTGAAGCAGGATATGAAAGATTTCCACTAGATAACAAAGTGGAACATGATGGTAAAGAATATGACTTAACTGGTATTAGAAGACAAGTAGAATGGGCGTTTGGACAAAAAATTGACAAAGAAAAGCTACAAAAACAACAAGAAGCTGCTAAGAATACAAAAAAATAATTACTTTTAGAATGACCCTTTATTTTTAGGTCATTCTTTTTTTGCAGGAAATATAAATTTTCGTAGTATAAGATATAAAGATAAGCTATGAAATACTTTGGAAATGGATTATCGCCTTGTTTTTTCGATAGATATTTTATAAAAGTTATAAGCAAGAAAGTATTAAATTTGAAAGAAGTTGAGATTATGAATAAAAAAAAGAAAATTGAAAATATAAAATATAAAAGTGTAGGAATAATAAAAAGAGAAGCAGTAAAAGAAAATGATTTGACATACTATATAACAAGCTATGATATGAATGAATTGTTAGAGCATGAGATTGAATTTAAGCAACGTGACTATTTTGGTTTTGATATGTTTATAGATTTTGTAATGGCGATGATTTGGTCAGGTATATTAGGTTTTTTTATATTTGGATTTATAATGTTATTTTTTTACTTTATAGCAGCAGCATATGGAAGATATTTTGAGGATATACTACCATATATATTTGTACCTGTTTTTGTATCTATGGTATTTACAGGGATAATATTTTTGAAATTTTATAAAAAATACAGAATAAATAAAAAAATGAAAAAAGAAGCAAGGCGCAAGCGAAAAGCTATGGGATATTACGGAGAATTTTATGTTATAAAAGAAAATGCCTGGCAAGATTTTATGGATCGATTGTTAGAAAAAGATATATCAATTTGATTTAGGGGAGCGAAGAAATATGAAGATGAGTTTGAAATTCAAATTAACCTTAATACTGGTAAGTATAATTATAGTAGTGATGGGCATAGTAGCTAGTTCGTCTTTATTTATAGTCTCAGATTCTATTGAGGATATTTCGGAAAATATAAAAAAAGAATTTTCAGAAATGGCAGTAGATATGAATAATAAAATTGGTAACTTTTCTGAGGAAATAAATGTAAATGTAAATAGCATGACCAATGATGCAAATGCAAATGTAAATGAAATAACGAATAATGTATCGGAGATAATATCAGAAGTATCAGAAGAAGTAAAAACAGGACGTGAAAGCCAAACGAATAAGTCTTTGGAAACTTCAGCAAGCTTAGCATTGAATTATATTACTAGTAGACAAAATGAGTTATTGGAAAAATGTAGAATAGTTACCGTTATGGATTCGATAAAGGATCTGGCAGTATATTCTTTGACGCGAGAAAAAGGGAGCCCTGAAGAAACTGATAATTCCAAGAAATTCATACATACTTATAAAAAAACCAAGTCAATGCTAGTATATATGAAAAAACTTGCGGAAATAAAAGGTATCGTATGGCCTGGTAATGGCAACCCTGTGGCAATTGAGATATTTTTGAGTAATGGGAAAATAAAATCAAGTACTAGATTTAAAGATAGATCATTTAAAGAAAAACACAATTCAGAATTTATAAAAAGCATGTTAAAACCTACAAAAATAGAATACGAGACAATTATATCTACAAATGATGGATTGGCAATAAAAGTGTATACGCAAATCCAAGAAGGTTCGGAATCGTTTGGAGGTATAATTGGCACCTTACCTCTAGATAATGATTTTATTGAAAATCTAAAAAAATTTACAAATAAAGAGATTATTGTGTATAATGGCGATAAGTTTTTGAATACTACCTTTTTTAAGGGTGGTTCAAGAATGAGCTTTGAGGATAATAAAGAACTATTTGAGCGTGTAAAAAATCATACTTTAGAGTATGAAAGATATCTAAGTGAAGGTAAAGAAGAAGCGAAAAAAATGGGTAGATTTGTATTTGAAGATGTAGAGTATGATTTTAGTACAGATGAAATTCAAGATAAAAGGTACTATAAAATCGTATATGTACCTATTCGAAATATGACTCAAGATATATTGGGAATGTTGGCATTTGCAGAAGAGACTACAGAATTGGTAGCTAGTTTGGATGCTTTGGACAAAGAAAAAGAAAAAATATTGGAAAATATAAGTCAGTTAAAATCGGAAATGCAGAAAAATTTTGAAGATAAAAATAAAAGTACAATGAATTATTTTTCAGAAGAGAAAGCTAAATCTATAGAAGAGATCAATACTAAAAATAAAAAAACGGGAAAGGACTTAAGTGCTTTAAAAGAAAACAAAAAAAGCAGTATAATCAAAACAATTTTGATAATATCGCTAGTAATTATAATTTTGTCATCATTAGTAATGAGTATAATAACTGGGAAACTAGTAGGCACAATACGTAATATATTGGACATAGTAAAAAATGTATCAGAAGGCAATCTTACTAAAAAGGTAGATATAATTCGTGATGATGAGCTGGGCGAGTTGGCTGCCGGGACAAACAAGATGGTAGATAATTTATTTGAGATAATAAACTCCCTAAATGATGTAGTAGCAGAATCCTCGTCAAGTGTGGTGGAGGCTTCAAGTGTAAGCGAAAACAATAAGACTACATTAAATAACTTTGTGCATAAATTCGAAGATATGCATACCAAGATTGCTGATTCACTGTCAAAGATAAATGACTCCAAAATTGCAGTAGAGGAGATGGAAGAAGGGAATAATAATGTAGCAAAAAATGTAGAAAATGTAAATGGATTTTCTGTTGAGGCATCAGAATTGGCCGTGAAAGGTGGTAAAGCAGTACAAGAAGTAATAAAAGAGATAGAAAATATAGAAAAAGAGGTAAATAACATAGCTGTAGTGGTAAATAGCTTTGCAGATCAGATGGAAAAGATAGTAAAATTTGTAGAAGTAATTGATCACATATCAGAGGAAACAAATTTATTGGCATTAAATGCTTCAATAG
>CAZDNU010000422.1:0-10824 GCA_964506865.1 uncultured Fusobacteriales bacterium
AGGTATTCCAGGTAAAGATCCTGGAGAGTCTATAGCTACTCAGTTTATTCCGTTGGGGAGAGGTGCTATCCAGCCAAGTGAAAAGACAAACTTGTATGGAAAACAGTACAAAAATATGGAGATAGAGTGGAATACAGATCTTGTAGAAGGAGAAAGACTTCGTTTTGGAGAAGTAATACTGGGACCAAAAGAAAATAAGATTTTAAAAATACAAGCAATACCATCTATGTTGGGTAAAGAGGAGCTAGAGAGCCTTTATATTACAGGACCTTTTAATGGTTGGGATGCTGTATTTAAAAACTATCAAATGTTAAAAAATGAAATTGGAGTATATACGATAGAATTGGAAAAAACAGAAGCATTAAAATTTGAATATAAATTTTTATACGATAATAATACTATAAAAGATTGCACTGCTGATATATTAGATACTCAAAGATCTAAATTAACAGCAAATTATATAAATCCTTCAAAATATAGTCCACTTATAAGTATTATAAACCCTAAAAAACAAAAAGGGCTAAGTAAAAGCGCTATAAGTTTATACCCAAATGAAGATCCAAATTATGATAAAGATTGGGAAAACAAAGGGACCCTAAAGATAGGTGTGAATACTGATAAATACATGTCAGCTGATATCAGTATGCAAGAACTGATCGATTTACGAAACGAAATAAATTCATCGAATGAAGCGCTTGTAGATTATGAATATGAAATATGGACTGCAAAAAACAATAACATAAAAGAAGTACTTATCACATACAAAGGAAAAATAGATAATAGTGGGACATATTTTGCTTCAAGTGATAATATATTTGGGGATACGTATATATATAATGAAAAAATTGAAAAATTTGTAGTGAAAAAACGTGCAATAGATGGATATAGTAATTCGGAAAGCTATGTTATTGAAGAGATGTGTTATGTGTTGGAAAATATAGATCTTCCAAATGAAGCTGGAAAATATTTATTTTCAGTGACTGCTATTGACAAAGAAAATGGATATTACGAAGAAGATGTAGAAATAGTACTTATAGATTAGATAAAATGGAGGAATTGTATATGAAAAAGATATATAGTATTTTAATATTTATATTTATTGTATTTTCTCTAGGCTGTTTTGAAAAAGAAAATAAAAGCTTAGAAGCGATAAAAATAGTAGGACTAGAATATGGAACAATAAGTAAAGATAGCGAGTATGCATTGAAAGCTTATAAAATATATGGAAATGGACAAAGTGAAATAGGTAATGTAACATGGACATCAAGCAACTCATCTGTGGTAAAAGTAAATTCGGAAGGCAAAATAACAGCTATAGAACTTACTGGAGATACTCCTGTATGGATCACTGCCAAAGAAGAACAGATAGTAGGAGCAAAAAAAATATATGTAAAAGAATAGTATAAAATATATTTACGGTAAGATTATATAAACTAAAAAAATTAGCAAGCATTAAGTATAAAAATTAATACTATAGGATATAAGGGGATAGTCTGAGTATTAAAATATATAACAGGAGGGTACAAAGAATGAAAAAGTTAACTTATTTTTGTATGTGCACAATATTTTTAATTGTATTTACAGGATGTTTGACGGATGATGATAATAATGAGGAAGTAAAGCCTCTAAAAGTGGTTGTGCTGGGGGATAGCATTTCAGAGGGCTGTAATCCTGATATATCGACATATGATGAAAGATATGCAGAAAAATATGGCTGGGCTCAAATGATAGTAGGAGAAACGTATGAAGGAATAGACCCAGTATCAAAGACAATATATGATATAAATGAAAATATTGATTGGGATAATTTTGCCATTACAGGTTCTAAAGCATCAGAATGGAATGCAGATACTTCGTCAAATACAATATGGAAAGTATGGGATAATGAGTTTCAAAAGGTTCTTGATGCTAATGCGGACTTAGTGATAGTATATATAGGAGCAAATGATATAAGAGATTATATGGAAGATGGTAGTGTAAGTGAGGGCGAATGGAGTGCTTTGAGATTTGATATAGAAGGGATAATAGATCAAATACAAGCAGAAAATGTAGAAACAAATATATTGATGATTGGGTACTATGATGTATTTGATGGATTAAGTCAGAATCTAGAGGAAACAGCATACTCATTTTATACTGGATTTTCTTCTGTAACACAGGAAGGTAATGCACTATTAGAAGAGATAGCAACGACCAAAGGAGTAGAATATTTATCTATAGAAGATGAATTTATGCATCACTGTTATGGGAAGTTTTTGGGAGATCCCATGGTAGAGGATCCATTGTATGTGACAGATAACTTAATGAATTTTGATGTACATCCTGCCACAGAAGGTCATAAGCAATTATATAATACAATACTTAATAAATTAGAAATAATGTTGGAAAATCAAAATTAAATATATGGAGGTTTGATAGTGTATTAATTTATGCTATCAAATTTTTATTTTTTAGAAAATATGGTGCCTGTCACCTTTTAATTGAAATGTGTATAACTTTGTGGAAAGACAGTGCAAAAATGAAATTTTTGTGTGGAAAAACGTGCCTGTCACCTTATAAACTTGAATAAAATAAAAAAATATCTTTAAAATCCGAAATTATTATGTTAAAATAGAGTGATAAACAAAGAATTATTAGGAGGTAAAAGAAATGAAACTCTGGGGAGGAAGATTTACCAAAGAAACCAGTAAAATTATGGAGGAATTTAATGCATCAATTCCGTTTGATAAAAGGATGTATAAAGAGGATATAGAAGGAAGCATAGCGCACTCAAAAATGCTTGCAAAGCAAGATATAATTTCTCATAAAGATCAAAAAGATATAGAAAAAGGATTATTACAAATATTGGAAGAGATAGAAAATGAAAAATTTGAGTTTAAGATTTCGGATGAAGACATACATATGAGTATAGAAAAAAGATTGATAGAAATAGTAGGAACGGTAGGCGGCAAGCTACATACTGCTAGAAGTAGAAATGACCAAGTAGCATTAGATATAAGACTATATTTACGAAAAGAAGTAAAAGATATAGAAAAATTATTGATAGAATTAGAAAATAGCATAATAAAAACAGCAGAAAAAAATATAGATGTAATATTACCTGGTTATACTCACCTGCAACGAGCTCAGCCCATATCATTTGGACATCATATGATGGCATATTATGAGATGTTTCGTAGAGATATAGAAAGGTTGGAAGATTGCTATAAACGATTAAATGTAATGCCGTTAGGTGCAGGAGCATTAGCTGGGACTACATTTCCTATAGATAGACACTTTGTAGCAAGTGAATTGGGATTTGAAACTGTAACGGAAAATAGCTTGGATACAGTTAGCGATAGAGACTTTATTATTGAACTAAATTTTGTGATATCTATGATTATGATGCATTTGTCACGTATATCAGAAGAGATAATTATTTGGTCAAGCACAGAATTTGGGTTTGTAAATTTAGACGATATGTATTCTACCGGATCTAGTATAATGCCACAAAAGAAAAATCCTGATGCTGCAGAATTGGTAAGAGGCAAAACAGGTAGAGTATATGGAAACTTAATGGGCATACTAACTGTTATGAAAGGATTGCCATTGGCTTATAATAAGGATACCCAGGAAGATAAAGAGGGTGTATTTGATTCTATAGATAATGTGAAAATATCATTATTAGTATTTAATGGAATGATATCAACTATGAAAGTCAATGAAGAAAATATGAAAAAAGCTATATACGCTGGATTTACAAATGCCACAGATGTAGCAGATTATCTGGCAAAACAAGGGATGCCTTTTAGAGATGCACACAAAGTAGTAGGGGAGATAGTGCTACATTGTGAGAAAAATAATAAATTGATATCTGATATGAATTTAGAAGAGTATAAAGAATTTTCTGACTTGTTTGCAGAAGATGTAATAGAAAAAGTATCAATAGATGGTTGCGTTCGAGAAAGAAAATCATACGGTGGGACAGCATTTACCGAAGTAAAACGTCAAATCGAAAAGGCAAAGCATGATATAAAAAAAATCTAAGCGTATATTTTTATTAGGGGGCGAAAAATAAAATGGTGAAAAGAGTATTGGTTTATTTTAAAAATGAAAAATGTTCGGAAATTTTGTTAAAATTTTTAGAAGAATTTGCAAAAAGGTATGACTGTGAAATAGATGCTATATATATCAAAGATATAAGAAAACACGATATAATACCAGCAGCAGCAGAAGGAATGTTTGTGGATTTTTCTACAAATTATATACTAAAAGAATGGGAAAAGTATGAAGAAGCTTTGTCGCAAGATTTAAAGAAAAAATTTAGTGAAATGTATACAAATAGTAAATTTATAATAGAGGAAGGCATCAGCGTGGATATATTAAGAGAAAAAATGAAAGGCTATGATCTATTATTGATGTCTAAAGTAGATACACTTGATGAAATAATAAAATCAATACTAAGGACCCATTCAAAGCCTATTATAATGATACCAAAACAAGATGAATATAAATTTGAAAAAGTATTATTTGCAGATGACGATGAAGAAGATGCAAATAATAGTATTTTTAAATTTATATCATTATTTGAAGATATAGATAAGTATAAAGCTATATCAGTGGATATAGATACAGAGCACAAATCTTTAAAAGAATACTTCGAATGTATAGGCAAAAAGATTGAATATTTAAATGAAGAATGTCATAAATGTAATGCTATTACTACTGAATTAGAAAGACATGACATACTTATAATGGGGAATTTACAACACTCATTTATATATGAAAAACTTACAGGAAAATATGGAATAAAAATATTGGAACATGCCAACAAACCTATATTTATAGGATAATATACTAGGGTGTGATAGTTATGAAAATATTATTGGTATCAGACAGTCATGGAAAATTTAATCGATTGCACAAAATATATAAAAAAGAAAATGCTGATTATGTAATGTTTGCAGGAGACTATTCTAATGATTGTATCGAATTGTCTTATGTAGAAGACAATGCAGAATACTTAATTGTAAAAGGAAACTGTGATATAGAAGATTATGCAAATCCTACAATGATAGAAAGTAAGATCGATAAGTATAAAATTTTATTAACCCATGGTCATCTTCATGGAGTAAAAAAGACCTATACTTTGTTGTTGAATGATGCAAAAAATGCAAAGGCAGATGTAGTGGTATTTGGACATACACATATACCTTATTTTGAAATACACGACGGAATCTACTTAATCAATCCAGGAGCGGTGAAAGATAAAAAATATGCTACAATAGATATTAAAGATGGGGATATAAAAGTTAAGTTGAAAAGTATATAGAGATATTAAAGCGGGGAAAAAGTAAAAGATGCAAAAGGAGGATGGTTATGGGAAAAATAATAGGAATAGACTTGGGTACGACTAATTCATGTATGGCATATTATAGAGAAGGAGGCGAGATAGAAGTAATAGTAAACTCGCAAGGAAATCGAACGACACCTTCGATAGTTTCATTTAGTGAAGATGGAGAACTGCTTGTCGGAGAAGTAGCTAAAAATCAAGCTGTACTAAATGCCGAAAGAACTGTAAGATCTATCAAGCGTTTTATAGGTACAGAAGAGAAAATAAAAATAGGAAAAAAAGATTATAGCGCTCAACAAATCTCAGCGATGATACTTCAAAAATTGAAATATGATGCAGAAGAATTTTTGGGAGAAAATATAGAAGAAGCAGTAATAACAGTTCCTGCTTACTTTAGTGATGCACAAAGGCAGGCAACAAAAGACGCGGGGAAGATAGCAGGGCTGAAAGTAAAAAGGATAATAAATGAGCCAACAGCAGCAGCGCTTTCATATGGTTTGAATAAAGAAGAGGATCAGATAGTATTGGTATATGATCTTGGTGGAGGGACTTTCGATGTATCGGTATTAGAGATAAGCACGATAGAAGGTTCTAAGACGATAGAAGTAAAAGCTACAAATGGTATAAATCATCTTGGTGGAGATGACTTTGATAAAAAGATAATAGACTATCTTGTGTCAGAATTTTTAAAAGAAACAAAAATAGATCTATCAAGTGACAAGATGGCTATGCAGACCTTAAAAGATGCAGCAGAAAAAGCTAAAATACAGCTTTCGGATGCTAAAACAGCTAAAATAAGTATACCTTTTATATCAGCAAATGAAAATGGACCACTACACTTAGAAAAAGAAATTAGTCGTGCAAAATTTGAAAGCTTGGTAGAGGAATTGGTAGAACAAACAATCGAACCAATTAAAAATGCATTGGAAGATGCCCAGGTAACAGAAAAAGAGATAAACAAAATCATTTTGGTAGGGGGATCAACAAGAATACCATTGGTACAAGAGACTCTCAAAACATTGTTTAATACTGAGATATATAAAGGCATAAATCCTGATGAAGTAGTGGCAAGAGGAGCAGCAATACAAGGCGGAGTAATGTCAGAAGATATCAAAGGGATAGTACTTGTAGATGTAACACCTCTGACACTTGGGATAGAGACAGAAGGCGGCCTTGTAACATCTATAATACCTAGAAATACAGTAATACCAACTACGGAAACAAAAGTTTTTACTACTGTGGGAGATAATCAAAGAAGCGTAGAGATAAAAGTAGTGCAAGGTGAACGAAAATTTGCCAAAGATAATATAAACTTAGGAAATTTTGAATTGACTAACATAAGAAAAGCTCCTAAAGGTGAGCCTAGAATAGAGGTTACTTTCGATATAGATGTAAATGGGATATTGAATGTATCAGCAGTAGATGTAGATACATCTAGTGAACAAAAAATAGTAATAAGTAATTCTTATTCGCTAAGTGAAGAAGAGATAGATAAAATGGTACAAGAAGCAAAAGCTTTTGAAGAAGAGGATAAGAAAAATAGAAAAATTATAGAACTAAAAAATGAAGTGGATTCATTGACATCTAAAGTGAAACGAACCGTAAGACTAAAAAAAGAAAAAATGGATGATGAAGAGCTAAGAGTAGTAGAAAAAATGATAGAAGATATAGAAATTTTTGCTGAAAATGAAAACTTTGATGTTTTGGAGAGTAAACTTTTGAAACTAAAAGAAAAAATGGACATTATCAGTAATTTATAAGCGGGCTCAAATTTTTAGAGGAGGTGAAACTCCATCAGCTAATAGCCCAAAAGCATATGAAATGTAGAGGCTGGTGGTGAATTCGATAGATATGAAAGATAAAATATTGCAATTAAAAGATGAGGCATTGAAAAATTTAAAGTCACTTACTGATTTAAAAGATCTAGAAGATTTCAAAGTAAAGATTCTTGGAAAAAAGGGACGTTTGACAGAGATAATGAAAGGCATGAAAGATCTATCAAAAGAGGAACGACCCGAAATAGGGAAAACAGTAAATGAAGTAAGAGATTTTATAAATAGTGAATTTGAAAAAAGACTAGATGAGTTAAAAGATAAGGCAAAACAAGCAAGGATAGCAAAAGAATATATCGATATAACTCTACCCGGTAGAAAAAATGCTAAAGGAGGACTGCATCCAATTACAGAAACAATGTATTTTTTAGAAAATATATTTTCTGAGATGGGCTTTGATATAGCAGATGGTCCAGAAGCAGAGCTTACGTATTATAACTTTGATGCGTTAAATATACCAGAAACTCATCCATCAAGAGATATGCAGGATACCTTTTATTTTGATAAAGACCTAATACTTAGGACTCAAACATCTCCTGTACAAATAAGATATATGAAGGAAAATAAACCTCCATTTCGAATGATATGTCCGGGAAGAGTATATAGATCGGACTATGACGCTACTCATTCACCTATGTTTCACCAGATGGAAGGTCTGATGATAGGGGAAAATATATCATTTGCAAATCTTAAAGCAATATTAATGGATTTTGTAAAGAAAACTTTTGGAGACAAAAAAGTAAGATTTAGACCACATTTTTTTCCATTTACGGAACCCTCAGCAGAGATGGATGTAGAGTTTAAAACCGAAAAAGGTACAAAATGGCTTGAAATTATGGGTTGTGGAATGGTAGATCCAAAAGTGTTAGAAGAAGTAGGGATAGATCCAAAAAAATATTCCGGATTTGCATTTGGATTGGGAATAGAGCGAATAGCTATGCTAAGAAAAGGCATAGATGATTTACGTGCGTTTTTTGAAAATGACATGAGATTTTTAGAACAATTCAGATAAAATAAAGGAGGTGGACTCTGTCAGAAAATAAATAAAAACTCTGGCAGAACGAATATAATGTTAGTATCATTGCAATGGTTGAACCAGTATGTAGATATAAAAGATAAAAGTATAGATGAACTTGAAAATGCTTTGACTATGATAGGTCAAGAAGTAGAAGCGATAGAAGAAAAAGGCAAATTTCTAGACAATGTAGTGGTAGGGCAAGTAGTAGAATATGGTCGGCACCCAGAAGCAGATAAATTGAGTCTATGTAAGGTAGACGTGGGTGAGGAAGTGCTGCAAATAGTTTGCGGTGCGCCAAATCACAAAGAGGGCGACAAAGTAGCTGTAGCCAAAATAGGTGCAGTTCTTGGAGGAGACTTCAAGATAAAAAAAGCTAAAATACGAGGAATAGAATCACGTGGTATGATGTGTTCTGAGGTAGAATTGGGCATAGGACAAGAGAGTGATGGGATAATTATACTTTCAGAAGATGCACCAATAGGAGAAGAGCTGCGAAAATATATGGAGATAGCTGATGTAGTATTTGAATTAGAAATAACTCCAAATAGACCAGATTGTCTATCGCATATAGGTATAGCCAGAGAGCTAGCAGCATATTATGGTCAGACAGTGAAATATCCTCAAATAAACTTGAAAGAAGTAGTAGAAAAAGTGGAAGATAATATCAGTGTAGAGATAGAGGCAAAAGACCTTTGTCATAGATATTGTGCTCGAATAGTAAAAGGTGTAGATATAAAAGAATCACCTAAATGGCTAAAAAATAGACTTCAGTCAGTAGGTATAAGAGCCATAAACAATATAGTAGATATTACAAATTATTTGTTAATGGAATATGGCCACCCGCTACATGCATTTGATTTGGATAAATTAGAATCAGATAAAATAGTAGTAAGAAAAGCAAAAAATGGAGAAAAAATAGTAACACTTGATGATATAGAAAGAGAACTAAATGATGAAGAATTATTGATATGTGACAATAATAAACCAATAGCTCTTGCTGGAATCATGGGTGGAGCAAACACAGAAGTAGATAAAAATACAAAAAACATCCTAATCGAAGTAGCTCATTTTACTCCTGAAAATATCAGATTGTCATCAAAAAGATTGGGTCTAGCTTCAGATTCGTCATATAGGTTTGAACGAGGAATAGACATAGAGGACTCATATACGGTGATCAATCGAGCTGCAGAGCTAATGACAAGTTTAGGTGGTGGTGAAGTACTTAGCGGAATAGCAGATCAATATATAGAAAAGTATGAATCAAAACCTGTAAGTATGAGTTTTACAAGACTAAATTCATTTGTAGGAAAAGAGATTCCAAAAGAAAAAGTAACATCAATACTAGAAGGTTTGGAGCTAAAAGTAGAAAAGCAGGGAGAAGATAGTATATTGATATATCCAACTACATTTAGGACAGATATAGTCTGTGAAGCAGATATATTTGAAGAAGTAATCCGAATGTATGGATTTGAAAATATAGAACCTAAAATGCCGGAAGAAAGCATACAAAGTGGCTCTACTTCAGATGCTTTGTTAAAAGTAAAGTCTTTAAAATATCTATTGAAAGAGATAGGTTTGCAAGAGGTAATAAACTATAGTTTCCTACCAAAAGATTCAATGGACAAGATAAAGTGGTCAAAAGAAAATTTATTAGAGATAATCAATCCGATAAATGAGGATATGTCAGTAATGAGAAAAACATTGATATATAGCTTATTGGCAACAGTAAGAGATAACTTTAATAGAAATATATATGATTTGAATATATTTGAAGTAAGTAAAGTTTTTGAAAAAACTGAGGAAAAACATCCGCTAGAAGAGATGCGAGTAGCATTTGCAATAGCAGGAAAAAAAGATAAATTTTTATGGGAACCAAAACCTAGATCATATGATTTTTATGACATAAAATCATATGTAGAGGATCTATTTGATGGGATAGGATTTGTGCCGTCACATATAGAAAGAAGCACTCAAGCGACTTTTCATCCGGGACGAGCAGCTGATGTATTTGTAGGAAAAGACTATATTGGTACATTTGGAGAGATACATCCTGATGTAGTTGAAAATATGGGAATAAGCAAAGAAAAAGTATATATTGCAGAATTTGATATAAATAAGATATTTAAGTATGCAAAAGATAAGCGAAAATACAAAAAAATAGCAAAATATCCTGCAATTCAAAGAGACTTGGCTATAGTATTAGCAGATAATGTACTGATAGGAGATATGATAAAGGATATAAACAAAGCTGGAAATCTAATCGAAAAGGTAGAATTGTTTGATATATATAAAGGCGAGCAGTTGGGAAATGACAAAAAAAGTGTAGCAATAAGCATAACTTTTCGAGATCAAAAGAAAACCTTGAAAGATGAAGAAATAAATAAATTGATGGAGAAGATACTTGGAATTGTAGAAAAAAAATATAACGGAGAACTAAGAAAGTAAGTAATAAAAAAAATCAAATTGAAAAAACGATTCAAAATAGCTATCATAAATTAGCTATGATATTTTGAATCGTTTTTTCTTATTTTATAGACATATTAAATAAAAGGAAAATGAAATATTTATAGTATAATAAAATATGAGAAATATAATACATGAAAGGCTAAAAAATAAAGAATAATAGAAATTTCAAAATTTGT
>CAZDNU010000423.1:0-2486 GCA_964506865.1 uncultured Fusobacteriales bacterium
TTATTATTATATTGCTACTTTCAGCATGTGGAGGCGGAAGTGGTAGTGGTTCAGAAGAAAATCCACCAGAGTTAGTTGAGTTTAAGATTGATGGTCGAACAGATCTTACCGCCGAAAGAGGCGGTCGTGAGCCAATAGAGCTAAGTATAGTAGCCGAATCCGAGGAATTTACGTACAGTATTTTGGCTAGAGATGGAGAAATTGAATTTATAAACGACACATATTATTATATTACACCGGATGACGTAGTAAGTGATAGGATATCAATAATGATAGATTACGGCGTAAATAAAGTACAAAACTATGTTTTGGATATCGCTATAGTCGAAAACGAGCCGGAATGGACTTATATGCTGTATATGGGTGCTGACTCCAATCTAAATGGTGGACTTAGCCAAGAAATATATGATGAGAAATATGACTTCGCAAACAAAGATTTGGCGGAAATAGAAGCTGCTGTATACAGCAATGAAGTAAATGTTATAATTTTTATTGATTATCTAAATACAGATGATGGTAGTGCCGGATTATACAGTTTGACGAAAGATGGAATAATAAAGTTAGAAGATATAAGTGAGCCAAATACAGGGCAAAAGGAAAATTTGACTTACTTAATAGATTATTCAAAGGAAAATTTCCCGGCGAATAGATATGTATTGGGATTGTGGGGGCATGGTGATGGCTGGCGTTTAGAGCCTGCCGACGACAAACGGATGATAGCACCTGATTACACTAGCAATGATGATGGGTTGAATCTATATGAACTGGAAGAGGGGATATTAGATAGTCAATTAGGTAAAATAGATCTAATTGCATTTGACGCTTGTCTAATGGGTGGCATAGAAACATCTTATCAGCTGGAAAATTTATGTGACTATATAGTTTTTTCTCCGGAATTAACTCCTACAGATGGATTTGACTATGAAGGGATATTAAACTACTTAATGTATAATTATAATGAAGATACAGAAGATATAGCAAAGAAAGTAGTAGATATAAATATGTCAAGTTATGCAGAAGGTGGCTCGCAATATGAAGAAGAAACTATAGAAGCAGTCGTATATTCGGTAGCCAAACAAGAAAAACTATCATTCTTGCTAGACAAATTTGATAAAGTATTTAACTTACTTGTAGAAAATCCAAGTTTATTAGAGGAAGTGGAAGCTTTGCGGTATCAAGCAGGGGCGATGGAAAAAGACTATGTACTGGAATATAGTAAAAATTACACACATAGTGACAGAAGTTTTTATGTGGACTTTGGAGATTTATTTGAAAAGATGAAAAATATAGAAACGATAGATCCAGATTTAGCTATAGACATAGATGAGCTTCTAGCTGCATACAATGAATACATAATATATGCAAAATATCAAAATGGACTATATTATGGCGAGATAGAAGCCTTTGAAGAAACTTCAACAGGGTTATCAATTTTTATGGATTTTACAAAAAGTTATACAGATTATTATGGGGAATACAATACTGCGTCAAAATTTGGGAATAAATATAATTGGTGACAGGCACCAAAGTATCGAAATGTGGAAAAAATTGTTAAAACTAAGTGCAAAACTAAATAAACTATGTGGAAAAAGGTGCCTGTCACCTTTTTTTTTTATAAAACTGGGAAAATAAACTTTTTTAATCAATATTATATTAGAGGATTACGTAAGCAAATTTAAAATTATTGATTAGGAGGACAATTATGGGAAGACCTAGAAGAGAATTGATAGAAAATGCAATTTATCATGTGACGGCTAGAGGTAATAATAGAGAAAGTATATTTCTAGACTCAGAAGAAAAGGAATATTTATTATACTTGCTAAAAAACTATAAAGAAAAATACGAAATAGAGATATACTCATATGTAATAATGGACAATCACTATCATTTAATGCTAAAAACTTTAAATTCCAATCTTAGTCTGTTTATGAAAGTGATTAATACACAATATGCAAAATTTTATCTTGATAAATATGACAAGACGGGACATATTTTTGAAAGAAGATTTCGAAGTCGGATAGTCAATGAACGAGAGTATGAGATATGGACATTAATGAGATATATTCACCATAACCCGGTGAGAGCTGAAATGTGCAGGGACATAGATCAATATAAGTGGAGTAGTCATAATATATATATAGGTGAAAAGTATGAAAATAAAATAGTAGATATAGAAAAATTTTATAAAAATATCTATAAAAATAAAAGAAAAGGAAAACTTGATTATATTATCTGGATGGAAAGGTGACAGGCACCAAAGTGTCGAAATGTGGAAAAAACAGTGGAAATCAAGTGGAAAAGCATAATGTGAAGTGGAAAGGATGTTCAAAAGCAAGAAAATATCAAAAAGTTGAAAAAAAGTAAAAAAAGTTATTGACAAAATGTATAGTATATGATAGTATAACACTCGCCTCGAAAGAGGAAGACATTGGGAACTGAATAAGAAGAGAAAAGACAAACAAGAAACCTGGAAGCAATAAAAAAAG
>CAZDNU010000424.1:0-2590 GCA_964506865.1 uncultured Fusobacteriales bacterium
ACTTTCAGTAGATAACAAATATTTAAATTTAGAAAATGAGAAAAAAGTTTTGATAAATGAGTTTATGCAGGGTAAAAATCCAGCTTTGAGAGCAAATTTAAAAAACTTAAAAGGAAAAAGTATGATTATAGAAGACAGCGGAAAAGAAATCGTAAAATTTAAAAAAATGGGATAAGATTAATATAATCAAAGCTAAGTAGTGAATAGGAGTGAGGATATGGCTAAAGTCTTAATAGCTTCAATTGGAACGGGAAGATTAAATAAAAAAGGAGATCAATCCACTAGAGAGTACCAAAATGCTAAATACGAAATAGACGGAAAATTTTATGAAACTACTTTTATATCGGATGCATTAAGTAAGCATTTTTCTATAGACAAGACTTTTTTGATTGGGACACCAAAATCAATGTGGGAAGAAGTATATCAAAAGTATACATTACAAAAATGTTTGGAGTTTTCGGAAGATTACTATTATGATTTAGCTGAAAAAATAGATAATGCTAATAAAGATACTAAACGAAATGAAATAAATTTAGAAAAAGTTGAAAAAGTGCTTGGGGAAAATTCTAAAATATTTCAAATAAGATATGGTACAAATGAGAGAGAGTTGGCAGAAAATTTTGAAGCTATATTTGAATTAGTAGATTATATTGAAGATGGTGATGAAATATATATTGATATTACTCATTCATTTAGATCACTTTCTATGTATATGTATACAATAGTAAATTATCTAAAAGAGATATCGGATAAAAATATAAGTATAAAAGGTATATACTATGGAATGCTTGAGATTTTGGGTGAAAATGATGGAGTAGCAAAAGTGGTAAATCTGAATATAATTAATGAAATAAATGATTGGATCAAAGGATCACATGAAATATTATCATATGGAAATTTTTATACAGTAGCTAGACTGCTGGAAGAAGATGGCGTGGATAGAAATATTATAAATAAATTACAAAATCTATCAGATATATCAAATATAAATTATGTATCTTCTTTGCGAGATAATTTAAGATCAATATTAAATTTTCAAGAGGATATAAAGGCAATAGGTGGGGTGGGGAGCAAGATAATTCCAAAAGTTTTAAAGGAATTTTTGGATAGATTTTCACGAATAAAGAAAGATTATAATTTTTTTATAGAGTTAAGCAAGTGGTATCATGAAAATAAAAGATATTCGCAAGCATATATTGTGTTGTGTGAAGCGATATTAATATATTTTGCAAAGAAGTACGATATAGAGATACTATCAGAATATGAAGCAAAAGAGGTAAAGGATAAAATGTTTCAAAAAATTGATTGTAATAATATAGAAGTAGAATTAGTAACAATATATTCTAAAATTAATAAGGTAAGAAATAAAATTGCACATCCTGCAAACGAAAAAAGAAATAATTCATATAAAAATGATGTACAAAATTTAAAAGTTCATATTGAAAAAGTGGAAAAATACTTCAATAAGTTAGGGTGATATATCATGTTTAATAGTGTAGTGATAAAATTAAAAGCACTAAATACAGGGAAACTAGATTTGTTTCCAGGACAGAAAATACATGCACTGTTTCTAAAGCTTATAAGAGAAGCAAATGAATTGGAAGCAGATAAACTTCATGAGCAAGAACACTTAAAAGGTTTTGCTGTATCTGGGATATTGGGCTTGGCAAACGAGAATGGTTATATGGTAGAGAAAAATAGATATTACTACATTAAAATATCGACTTTCTATGATAGACTATTTAAACTCTTGGCAATGAGTACCTTTAAGAAAAAAATCTTGAATTTATCGATTAATTTAGAAGAATTAAACTTTAAAGTGATTAATCTATTTTTTGATAAAAGGCATAGCAAATGGGCTGGAGTATTCAATCTAGAAGAGATAATGGGAAAAAGTAACTTACAAGATGAAATATGTATGAAATTTTATACACCTACTGTATTTAAAGCTGGCGATAAAAAAATAGTAAAAATTGATCCGAAAAAGATGTATACAGGTTTGCTAAAGAAATTTAATAAGTATAGTAATACAAAAATCAGAGAAGATATTACAAAAAAATTTGATAAGATAGAAATAAAAAAAGATATGACAAAACGTGAATTTATAAAACTGAAACATGGTGGGATAAAAGGAAGTGTAGGTAAAGTAGTATTTAAAATATCAACTGATGATCAAGAGTTGCTGGAAACTATAAATTTATTGTCAGAATTTGCGTTTTATGCTGGAGTGGGCTATAAAACGACTATGGGACTAGGACTAACAAGTAAAGTGAGAATAAGAAAAGAGGGATAGCCTTGAATTTTATAATAGCGATAATGACTGCAATTGCGCTACTATTGGATATGGTTGCCAAGATATTAACTTTACCTAAGAAACAGCTTATAATATATTGTGTTCTGGGTATATTAATAGCTGTAGTCACATTATATTTTAGAGAACAATCAGTAAAGTAATTTAAAAAAGTTAATAGAGAGATGACGAAAAAGTATAAAAAATTGACTTTTAGTCATCTTTTTCTATTTTTTGTCAAAAGTTTCCCCAAAAATGTCAAGTTTTAGAAAGTATAATTTTTATATAAAAAAGGGGGGG
>CAZDNU010000425.1:0-4434 GCA_964506865.1 uncultured Fusobacteriales bacterium
TTCCTTGCTCTGCTTTGCTTAGCGCCTGCATACGTAAGGTTTTCATACCATTTTTTATAGCTGCTTTTCTTAGTATTTCCGAATTGGCATTTTCGGCTATTAAGTCTCGGATCTCCTCATCTATAAACATTATCTCATAAAATCCAACCCTGCCTTTGTATCCTGTCCCATTACATTTCGGACAACCTTTCCCCTTATAAAATATCGTATCTTTATACTCTTCATAATCCAAATTTAGTGCACTTAGCATACCTTTGTCAGCCTCTATAGGCTCTTTGCAGGATTTGCATATACGTCTTCCCAGTCTTTGTGCCTCAATCAACAGAACTGATGCTGATATCATAAAAGGCTCTATTCCCATATTTGTAAGTCTTTGCACTGTACCTGGAGCATCATTTGTATGCAGTGTAGACAGTACTAAGTGACCTGTAAGGGCTGCTTTTATAGATATTTCAGCCGTTTCCTTGTCCCGAATCTCCCCAACCATTATGATATCCGGATCTTGTCGTAAGAAAGATTTTAGTGCTGCGGCAAAGTTTAAGCCTATCTCAGCCTTACAGTGTACCTGATTGATACCATCTAGCTGAAATTCTACCGGATCCTCTGCAGTAGATATGTTTACATCCGGTTCGTTTAGTTTACTAAGCGCTGAATATAGCGTAGTTGATTTACCACTACCGGTAGGCCCTGTAACCAACACCATTCCGTATGGACTTGATAACGCCTTATGAAACTTTTCTAATTCATCTGTTTCAAATCCCAGCATTTCCATATCAAGTTGCAAGTTGCTTTGATCAAGTATCCTCATTACGACCTTTTCTCCGTGTACTGTAGGAAGTGACGATACCCTGAAATCTATCTGTTTGCCAGCCATTACAGTCCGAAAACGTCCATCTTGCGGAAGTCGTTTTTCTGCGATATCTAGATCAGACATTATTTTTACCCTTGATACTAGAGCTCCTATTACTTTTTTTGGCAATTTTTTTAGCTCCATTAATACACCATCGACCCTACATCTCACTCGGACATGTTTGTCATACGGCTCAATATGTATATCACTGGCTCCCATTCTTATCGCGCTTGCCACAATTGCGTTTACTGCTTTTACCACTGGTGCACTGTCAGAATCTAGCTGGTCTTCTAAGTCTTCCATTCCACTATCTACAATTTCCAAATCTACATCTTCGAAACCTTCTAGTTCATCAAGAAGGCTGGCCGTTTCTGTGCCTACTGCATTTGCCATAGAGCCACCGCTATATACTTCGTCTATAGCTTTTTCTATCTCTTTTTTCAATGCAAATACAGGCTTTATCACGGATTTTGTCCTAAGCTGTACCTCATCTATTACAAATACATTCATTGGATCTGCCATTGCCAGAGTCAGCTTATTTGCTGTCTTTTTCAGTGGAAATACATGATATTTTCTAAGCAAATCTTCCGGAAGCATATTTATCACTTCCGGATCGATTTCATTTATATCTATTCTTACACTGCTTACACCTATGTGCTCTGCCAATACAGGTAGTATCTCTTCTACTTTTATATATCCCAGTCGGACTAAGGTTTCGCCGATCTTTTCTTTTGTGATCTTTTGCTGAGCCAAAGCTTCTTTTAGTTGCTCAGAACTGATAAGCCCTGCTTTGAGTAGCTTGTCTCCAAGCATTATTTGTCGTCTTACTATTACCATATTATTTCTCCCCTTTTACTATCTCAAACATTTTTTTAGTATCCGGCTTTTGCAATGTCCACTTCTCAAAGGAAAGCGCCCCTTGATATATAAGCATACCCAAACCATTTAATGTTTTTGCTCCTTTTTTCTCTGCTGTTTCTATCAATTTTGTCTTTTCGGGGTTATATATCAAATCAAAAACAAACTGTTTGTCATTTAGAGACTCCTCTGCCACAAGAAGCGGGTCGCTGTCTTTCATTCCTACAGGCGTACAGTTCACTATCAATTGTGATCCTTTTGCCACTTCATCTAAAGTCTCCTTTTTTATCAATTTTACTTCTATTTTTGGATCTAGTTTGTTTAAATGCGTTTTTAATTCTTCAGCTTTGTTTTGATCTAAATCACTTAAATACATCTTTGTTATGCCCTCTAGTACAAGCTTAGAGCACACAGCTTTTGAAGCTCCGCCGGCTCCTAGCACTAATGCCGTTTTGTCTTTTGGGTCAAATCCGCCATCTTTCATAAGAGATATTATAAACCCTCGGCCATCTGTATTATCTCCATAAAGTTTACCATCTTTCATAAAAAGGGTATTCACAGCTCCTATATTTCGTGCTTCATCTGTAAGCTCATCTACATAATTTATCACCGCTTCTTTGTGAGGTATCGTTATATTTGCACCTAAAAAACTTAGCTTTCTAAGTCCCTTTACCGCCTCTTCCAAATCTTCCGGTTTTACATCAAATGCCATATAGCTTGCATTTATATTTTTGTCTTGTAGTATCGCGTTATGCATAATTGGCGATTTACTGTGTCCTACAGGGTGACCCAATATACATATTAGCTTTGTTTTTGCATCAACCATAAAATACCTCCTTAATTCCCAGTAATTTTTATACCTTCAACCAATAACTTAGGACTTCCTGTGCCACCATAAAATACAAGGTCGTCAGATATCTTGCTTATCTTCTTCAACATCTCTTTCAAATTCCCATTTATAGTTACCCCTCTTACAGGTTTATAGGCTCCATTTTCATATAAGTATCCCGAAGCACCTACAGAAAAATCCCCTGTAATAATATTGCTAGTATGTAATCCCATTACGTTTTTTACAAAAAATAATTTTCCTGTATTATTTAATATACTGTCAAAATCTTCATTTCCTCTATCTATATATAAATTTGTGCTATCTATTGATATTTCGCTAAGCGATACCCTAGATGCATTTCCTGTATTCTCTTTATTCATCTTTTTCGAAGTGCTTGTATTATGTAGAAAAGAATTTAATTTTCCGGATTTCATAAGTATTGTTTTACTGCGTTTTGTCCCCTCACCATCGAAAATACTTGTGGCTATACCATCAAGCATAGTTCCATCATCTATAATATTTAATTCCTTGCAATATTTTTCATCTTCATTGCCTTTGAATATAGACTTGCCTTTTATGTAGTTTTCTGCTGAAAATGACATTGCTATCAAGTCTAAAAAGCTAGCTGCCACTCTGTTATCCAAAAATAAAGGCAGCTGTATATCCAATGTTGACGCTTCTAGCATTTTCTCTGCTTCCTCTATTGCATTGGATATTATCTTCTCATACTGGATCTTATTTTTGTCTTTGCTCGCAAAGTAATCATATCCACTTTCCATTATATCATTTTTTTGGCTTTTTGCATATACACTAAATGAAAAAAATTGTCCTTTATCAGAAAGCTCTACTCCTCTATTATTGCAAATGCTTATATTGTAATATGTTCTAGCTATAGCTGCTTTTGGTATGCTTACATTATTTTTTATGTTTTTTTGCAAAAGATCTCCTATTCTAGTAATATCTTCTCTAGATATAGGAGTATTCTCTACTTCATTTTTCTCATCAATATCTCTAATCTCCGGTACAAAGCTTTCCTCTTCAGAGTATTGTAGGTTTTGGCTTGCTTGCTCTATCAAAGTATCCAAGTCAATATCAATGGAATTTGAAAAAGCCGTACCTTGTCTATTATTCGAAAGAATTCTCACACCTATCCCATTGTCTTGTGCTGCTTTTATATTTTCTATCTCAGCATTTTTATAATAATATGATTCACTGATATAATTCCGCTTATATATTTCTATATATTCTTGTCTCTCTTCATATTTTTTCAAGTCCATTTTTTCATCTCCCTATTTGGTATCGTTATAGAGATATTATTATGTTTTTTGTCTTTTGTCAAGTATGTGAAATTTACTACATGTTTTCGAATCTTTTTCGAGAACAAAAAGCAGCAAAAACTACTTTTTTGTGTAGTTGTTGCTGCATATACCAAAATCACTATATAATATATATATACAGAGTTCATGAAAGGGTTCTATGTCCATCTCCATCTCTACTGCTATACTTTTTTTATTGTATTCCGATATCTTTTTTATCAGATCAGATATCTTTACTTCCTCTTTTTCATTTCCTATTTTGAGGCTTATCTTTTGGTCTTTATTTATTTTTAATAAAACTGATAGAAATTTATTGAAATCTTCACCTTTTTTTTGTATATATGCCATCTTGAATGCAAGAACCATAAGTGGTAAGAAATTTTTATTTTTTATTGAACATTCCTTGATATACTCATACGAGGAGTAGTTTGCATCTTTTAATATCTCCAAATGTGTTTTTAATAAAAGATATATTACATTCTCTTTCAATTCATTTCTTATATTTGCAAACTCCTTTTCCGCTTTTTCTAATTCACCCTTTTTTATAAAGTAATACGCTCGCGAAAAATATATATACTGCA
>CAZDNU010000426.1:0-2424 GCA_964506865.1 uncultured Fusobacteriales bacterium
TTGGGAGCAGCTAACTAATAGTAAGGCATATCAAAAGATATATTTTTAGATTTTCTTATATATATTATCTTAAGATTTCCATCTCAATTTTTATATTAGATAATATATTATCTAATTTTTCAAAATTGTCTAAATCAATATTTTCTCTTATCACGAATAAGGTGATCATTCGATACATAGCCCCAGTATCGATATACACAAAATCTAACGTATTTGCTACACTTTTTGCTACTGTGCTCTTTCCACTTCCTGCTGGTCCATCAACTGCTACTACAAATGACATCTATACCTCCCAACTATTGCTATCCATTCATCTTTTTCCGAAATTTCCACACATTCCATTCCTATTTTTTCCATTTTTCCCTGAACCATAGCTTTTTTTTCTTTAATTATCCCAGATAAAACTACTTTTGCATTATCTTTCAATACTTCTTTTATATCATCAAGTAATATAACTATAATTTCAGCTAAAATATTTGATACTACCAAATCAAATTTACGCTTTTGCATTGTATGAAGCAAATCGCCTTTATAAAGATCATAATCGTTTGAATCAATTTTATTTAAATCTAAGTTTTCCTTGGCCACTTTTATTGCCAGCTCATCTATATCCAATCCACATACTTTACCAGCACCAAGCTTTTTAGCGGCTACCATCAATATTCCAGATCCTGTTCCTACATCCAAAACTTCATCATTGGGAATTATATACTTTTCTAGCATATTCATACATAAATAAGTAGTAGGATGCGTGCCTGTACCAAAAGCCATTCCTGGATCAATGTCTATAATTTTCTCATCATATTTAGCCTCATAATCTTGCCAAGTAGGCTTTACAACCAAAGTTGACGTAATCTTTTCCGGCAAAAAATATTTTTTCCATGATTGTGCCCAGTCTTCTTCAGCCACGTCAGTGTATATCACTTTATATATAATATCATTTACTTCACATTTTTTATATACGACATCTGAAAACACTTTTATCTTGTCAGCTAAATATTCATTGTGGGGAAAGTACGCACTTACATAGTGATCATCTTCTAAAAATAACTTTTCATCATTATAGTAATCCAAAGCATTTTTCGACATAGGTTCACCGATTTCCAATCCCTGTACTCCAAACTCATAAAATATATTAGCAATAATGTCTCTTGCTTCTTCGTAATTTTGTGCCTCATATAGTACTTTTACTTCTACCCACTTCATCACATTTTCAAACACCTAGGTTGTGTTTGAAACACCTCCAATCTCTAAGATAATTCAAAATTTCATATATTTTGTTTTTTTCATGACACATCAAAACTAAGTCTAGCATGTTTTTTTCTTTATTTTACTTAGTAAATCACTTTGACTAAAAGGCTTGGTTACATACTCATCGGCTCCCGCATCAAGCACTTTTTTTATTTCGTTTTTGAGTGCAAAAGCCGAAATAGCAATCACAACAAGATTTGAGTAATTTCCAACATTGTTATTTTTTATGACTTTTATAGCATCCAAACCATTTAATTCCGGCATCTGTATGTCTACAAGCGCTACATCATATCTTTTAGTCTGCAATTCCTCTAAAAGCTGTTTTCCATTGTACACACTTTTCATATCATATCCTGATTCTGATAAGATATTTTTCACTATTTTGTGATTTAGAATATCATCATCAGCTAGTATTATATTTAGGTCTTTTTTCAGTTCACATCGATTATCCGTTTTGGTAAAATTTTGTTCAGCAGTATAGGTAACTTGAGAATATGGTAACTGAATCATAAAACGCGTTCCACTTCCGACTTTACTTTTAACGACAATATTCCCTTTCATCAACTCTGATAACCTTTTTACAATAGCCAATCCCAGTCCAGTACCGCCATATTTTTTATTTAAATATAATTCACCTTGCTCAAATGGTTCGTATAATCGTTTCATTTTCTTTTGATTGATTCCAATTCCGGTATCTTCAATAATTAATATTAATTTTTCCTCTTCTTCCATAGTTTTTATTGCACAAAATATTTCACCTATTTCAGTAAATTTCACTGCGTTTGCCAACAAATTATTTAATATTTGTACTAACGATTGACTGTCTATTAATATTTCCGCTTTCAATTTGGGATCAATCTCTATTTTTAAGTTTATATTCTTTTTTTCACATTGTTTTTTGTATATTTTTGATATTTTTTCCATCACGTCAAAAATATTTGTTCTTTCCTTTTTACTTATATATTTCCCTGCTTCTATTTTTGATAAATTCAGTATATCATTTATTATACTTAGTAAGTTTTCTGCAGAAAATTCAATTAGATGTAAATATTCTTTTTTTTCTTCATTATTTTCCATTTGCTGTAACAACTCAGTAAATCCAAATATCCCATTCATTGGTGTTCTAATTTCGTGACTCATATTTGCTAAAAATTCTGACTTCGCTTTATTTGC
>CAZDNU010000427.1:0-6051 GCA_964506865.1 uncultured Fusobacteriales bacterium
TTTGTGCCATGGGTTTTTTATAAATAATATCTCTTGTTTTTACTTTTCTTCATCTTCTGTCTTTTTCTTTTCTTTTTTTATTTTTCTTATATTTTTACATTCTGGATAACCTGAACAAGCCAAAAAAGGTCCAAATCTTCCATTTTTAATTATAAACGGACTTCCACACTTTTCACAATTTCCTGCCTCGTCTAATATTTTTTGCATCTTTGCTTCATATTCTTCAAGATAATTTGCAATTTCTAATACTTCTTGATTAAAGTCAATTTTTTTATAGATTTCTTTAGGTATTGATTTTCTTTCTTTGCATTCATCATAATTTTTACACTGAAGATAAGCACCATAACGCCCTGACTTCACTACCATTATCTCGTCACATTTACTGCATTTTACATCTGTCTCTTTTCCGTTTCTAGCCTTTATACTCTCTTCTAGTCGATCTTTTATTTTTAGATTGCCCTCTTTTATCTCTTTTGTGCTTATACTCACACCTTTTAATGATACTCTCTCTTTACATGTGTCATCATAGTTTTCACATTCTAGATACTTCCCAAACCTACCTGTTTTCAAAAGCATTTTGGCTCCACATTTACTACATTCTACATCTGTATATATTTTCCTGTTCATTATTTCATCTACTTCTTGTTCAAATTTTCCTAAATAATTTTGAAAATCATTATAAAATTCCGATAAAACTTTTTGCCATTTTACTTCACCTTCTTCTATGCTGTCAAGCTCTTCTTCCATCTTTGCTGTAAACTTTATATTCATAATGTTTGGAAAATACTTTTGGAGTTGCTCCTTTACTTCGTAGCCCAAGTCTGTAGGCACAAAACTTTTCTTTTCCAACATAATGTATTCTCTTTTTTTCAAAGTCTCTATAATTGTAGCATAGGTAGACGGCCTTCCTATTTCTTCTGCTTCCAATCTTTTGACTAACGATGACTCTGTTAGTCTTGAAGGTGGCTTGGTCTCGCCTTCTAATATATCAAGTTGCTTCAAATTTAAAATTTCCCCTTGCTTTATCTCTGGAAAGTCAGCTGTTACTATCTCTTCTTCCTCTTTAAATATTTTATAATAACCATCAAATACAACCTTGTTTATACTTCCTCTAAATTGATAATCTTCATATTCGGTAAGCACCTCAAATTGCTGATAACGCATATTCGAAAATTGCGATATCATAAATCTTTCCCATATTAATTTATACAATTTATACTGATCTGGTTTTAGCTTTGACTTTATGTTTTCTGGTGTCAATACCACATCTGTCGGTCTTATTGCTTCATGGGCATCTTGTACCTTGCCTTTTGATTTTGGTGGTGTATAATCTCCTACGTATTCTTTGCCATATATATTTGTAATATATTTTTTAGCTGCTTCTTTTACTTCATCTGATATTCTAAGTGAATCAGTTCTCATGTAGGTAATCAATCCTATAAAACTTCCATCAATATCTATACCTTCATATAAAGTCTGTGCTACTCGCATCGTTTTGGATGCAGAAAATCCTAGATATGATGACGCTAATTGTTGCATAGTACTCGTTTTCAGTGGATATGGTGGCTTTTTGCTCTTGTCCGATACTTTAGTTTTGATTACTTTAAAATCTTTATTTTTTACTTTTGTCTCAAGTTCATCAACTATACTTTTATCACTTACTCTTGACATTTTTTCTCCAGCAATTTTATACAAGTTAAATAACACGTTTACTCCAAAATCACCTTTGACATCCCAATATTTTTCTGGAATAAATACACGGATTTCATCTTCAAGGTCACATATTAGTTTTAGCGCCACCGATTGTACACGTCCTGCACTTGTATTGGAATGTATTATTTTCCATAACAGTGGACTTATTTTGTATCCTACTAATCTATCTAAAATCCTACGCGCTTGTTGTGAGTATACCATATCCATGTCAATTTCACGCGGATTCTTTATAGCATCAGTTATTGCTGATTTTGTTATCTCATTAAATTCAATTCTGCTCATATTGCTTTCTTTTAATTTCAGTGCATTCTTTACATGCCAGGCAATAGCTTCTCCTTCTCTATCCTTATCTGAAGCTAGATATACCTTTTCTGACTTTTTCGCAAGTTGCTTTAATTTTTTTATGACATCTCCCTTACCTTTTATGGTAATGTATGATGGTTCAAAATCATTTTCCAAGTCAATTCCCAATTTTGTTTTTGGTAAATCTCTTATGTGGCCGTATGATGCTGCCACTTCATAATTTTTTCCTAATATCTTTTTTATTGTATTTGCTTTAGCTGGAGACTCTACTATTACAAGATTCTTTGCCAAGCTTCTCACCCCTATCAATTTATATATTGGTCGATATATAATCCATTTTTATTTAAAATTGCTTTCAATGTTTGCAAATCGATCTTCATATATCTTGAGCTCACATCATTTAAGACTAATTCAAACTCCTTTTCTGATATCAACTGATCTTTTCGCAATAAAAGCAAATATTTCTTTGCTTCATCTGTTAAATTTTCTAGCTCGTACGGATGCAGTATTCTTATTTTCATCTCTTTTTCATAATCAGAGTTCATTACTTTAAATATGTCTTCTAATATATCTGATATTTCATTAAGTTCATAACCCTTTTCAACTAGACTTTCTACTATTTTTTTTTCTATCTCTTCTATATTGTTGTCTTCTTCAGGCTTCATCAATTTTTTTATTATTTCAGACAAAACTTCTATAAATTTTTCATCTTGTTTCATCATTCCTCCTCCCCTATTTCTGTTTAGATATAATTTCTCTTTTGAAATAGTAAGCTTACCTTTGTACCTTTATCTATTTGTGACTCAATTTTTATATGAGCATTATGTTTTTTTATTGTTTCATAAGTTTGACTTAGGCCCAAGCCAAGACCTTTTGATATATCTTTTGTAGTAAAAAAAGGTTCAAAACACATTTTTAAAGTATCTGGCGTCATACCAGTTCCATTATCTTTTATTTCTATACAATAATTTTCTTCTTCTTCGTATACACCAATCAATATATACCCATGAATTCGCTTTTCTAAAATAGAATCTTTAGCATTTTCAAATATATTGTCAATCGCATTTATCAGTTCAGATCTATCTCCCTTTATTGCAAATTTTGTATGTGCGGTTAAGATAATATCTATATTTTGTTTTTTATATACAAATTGTTTTTTTTCTATGTACTCTTTGAGTGATCTTGATAGATCAAGTACTCTAAAGTTTTGATCAGTTTTTTCTTTCGATAATTCTTTTAGCTTAGAAATAATATTTATCATTTTTTCTATCCCTATATCTATGTACTCTATATTTTCTCTTAAGTCTTCTTTTATTTTTATATTTTCTACATCATTTACAGCAACTTTACTTAAATATACTGCAGTCTTCATTCCACCTAGCGGACTATTTAATTCATGGCTTATTCCACTTATTATTCTTCCTAGTGCTGCCATTTTTTCATTTGAAACAAGCCGTTGATGTGATGATTTTAAGTTTTCTATCGCTTTGTCGAGTTGTTTATTTCTACTTTCGAGACATGTATATAGTTTTGCATTCTCATATGCTATTCCAGCCTGTGATACCAATAGGTCAGCAATTTCTAACTCCTGCTTAGTAAATACACCCTGCATTGTACTAAACAAAAACAATATTCCTATTATCTCATCTGAAAAAATTATCGGTACAAATATTCCGGATTTTATATTACTATTTTGATTTGTAATTTTTTTTAGTATTTTATTTTCCAATAATACGGATTCCCTTTTTTCTGCTAAATAATTTAAAATTTCTTCATTTTCACATATTTCTTTTTTTTGGCTTTCTATAAAGTTTTCTATATTATATTTTTCGGCATTATACACGTACTTGTGTACATCTTTTAATAAAATAATTCCATAATCATAATTTAAGATTTGTTCTATATTTTCTAGAAGAAGTTTTGATATTTCACTTGAATTTAATGAGGAGTTTAGGACTTGAGCCAAGTCATTTAAACGTTGCAAGTGACTTTTTTGTACATCCAATTCTATTTTCATGTACATTGTTTCTTTTTTTAATCTTTCAAGTTCTCGGCTCTGCATATCTCCACTCCTTTTTACTTATTCATATTCATTTACTTCCTCTATTACCTCTTTTACTTTATCAAAAGTTATTGGCTTTACTATATAGTGTTTTGCTCCATTTTCCAGTGCTTCAAATATCATTTTCTTTTGATTAAGAGCGCTTACAATTATTATTTTGGATTTAGGATCTATTCGAATTATCTCTTTTACTGCTTCAATTCCGTCCATTAATGGCATTGTTATATCCATTGTTACCACGTCTGGTTTGTGCTTTTTATATTCTTCGATTCCGCTTAGTCCATTGTCCGCTTCCGCTACCACATCATATCCAAGTTTTTCAAAAATTTTTACGAGATTTCTTCGAATAATTCTCGAATCATCTATTATCAATACTTTCATTTCAGTCACTCCTATATTCTACATAGTTATTGTACATTAAGATTGCATATATTTCAACTTTTAAAATTTATTCCCATAAATTATCCAATGTTTTTTTTAATTTTTCGCCTTTTTGTTTCATTTCAAAGCTAATAAATTCAATGTAACTATTAAATCCTATAATTTTTGACCTTGATGTCAATTTTTCCGGATTTTTTTGATCTATTTTTTTCATATACAAGTCTCCATCTTCTACATAAAAACATTTGTCAGTAAGCATATACCTATCATGCTTATCATTAATTGATATTTTTGCTACATAAAATTCATTTTTTTGATCTATTGATATTACCTTACCGATCTCTTCTTTTTCCGAGTATATCTTAGAGATACTATTTATTTTTGGATTTTTTTCAAAATATACCGAGTAAGTTTTTTCCAATATTCCACATGCCACTGTAAAAAGTATCGCTACCATAATAATAACTTTATACATTTTTTCCTCCTTCTAATTTACACATCACTATTGAATTTCCATATGATTTTATCAAACTTTTCCTTCCTCGTCAAGAAAAATTGATGGTAGAAGCTTTTTTCTACCATCATATCTTTATTTTTTACACTATTCTATTTAATGAACTAGCACTCTCACTCCACTAGAGTGACTACTAAATTCAGGGGCATACATTGATTGTATATTTGCTATTCCATTCGAAAATTCTCCTTTGTGATAAACTTTCAAATTATATTCAAATACGTATTTCCCTCTTGGTAAACGTTCAAAGAAGAAGTTTGTCGAGCTGTCTTTTGTACTTTCATAGTAGCCTAAGCCATTTTCCCATCTATATCCCGATAGGACTTTCTCCGGCTCTAAACCAGACGCTCTCATGTCTTTTAGATGTACATATTCCATATTTCTATCAACTTCTATGTCTATTCTTACTTTCAGTCTATCACCTCTACTTATATTTTCATTATTTGCTTTTACATATAAATTTCCTTCTTCTGTTTGTTTTTCCACAAAAATTTGTTTGTCTATTTTTAAATTTGTACTACTTGCTTTTATCTTATCAATATGCTCATAATATTGCCAATACATCGCACCCCAAGCAGCTACATCATTATTATTTTTTATTGTTATATCTCCTTGTTTTCCAGATATATCTTTGGCGTCCCATGATTTTTTTATGTATCCACTGCCTATTTCTGATTTGATATCAGGATCATTTTCAAGTACTTCATCAGCTATTGTTATATTAGGACTATTATTTTCTTGTAAGATATCTTTCCCGGTGCTCAATATAGCATTACATGCTTCTATTGTAGCTTTTGGAGTTTTCCAGTTATTTACCTGTTTGTTTTTCAGTAGATACAATTTCATTTTGTACACTGATTCCTGATCGTCTAGTATTTTGTCAAATGCCTCTATTAGTATAGATTGACTCGCTATAGGCAGCTCGTACCAATAGAAATTATTTGTCTTCCAATACATTCCCAGTTCTTCTGATTCTATTGCGTGCTCTTTTATCGATTTCAAGATAGCTTTCGCAGCATCTAATTCATCATAACGCTCCAAACTAATCGCTATCATCGCCGGAAGATAATAAGTGTAT
>CAZDNU010000428.1:0-5658 GCA_964506865.1 uncultured Fusobacteriales bacterium
TACGCCTGATATATTAGGAAAAGTAAAAAAGGTTTCTTATTTATTGGACGTTAAGGAGGTGTAAGTAAGTGAAACTTAATGAATTATCACCTGCTACAGGTTCGAAAAAGTCGAGAAGAAGAGTAGGAAGAGGAGAAGCTTCTGGATGGGGTAAGACAGCAGGAAAAGGAAGCAATGGTCAAAAATCTAGATCAGGTTCATATATACATGTTGGATTTGAAGGTGGGCAAATGCCTTTGATCAGAAGAGTACCAAAACGAGGTTTTTCTAATGCAAGATTTAAAAAAGTATATGCAATAGTAAACCTTGCTACACTTGAAAGAGTATTTGAAGATGGGGCTACTATTACTCCAGAATTATTGATTGAGAAAAAAGTAATAAAAAAACTTAATGATGGAGTAAAAATATTAGGTAAAGGAGACTTGACTAAAGAATTTACAGTTGTAGCTCAAAAAATATCTGATTCTGCAATGGAAAAGATAAAAGCTGCAGGCGGAAAAGTAGAGGTGAAGTAACCTATGTCAATGATGAAGGAATTTAATGCAAGACTTAGTGCGGCTTTTGCACAACCTGATTTGAGAAAAAAAATAATCTTTACTTTGATTATGTTTTTGGTAGCTAGGGTAGGAGCTTATATACCAGCTCCAGGAGTAGCTTTGGATCAGTTTCAAAGTAGTGCAGATGGCGGAATATTTGATTTTATAAACATGTTTTCAGGGGGCGCATTCGAGAGATTTTCTATATTTGCTCTAGGAGTTATGCCATACATCAATGCCTCTATCATTATTCAACTTCTAACTGCGATATATCCACCGCTAGAAGAAAAGCAAAAAGAAGGAGAAAAAGGTAGACAAGAAATAGTACAGATGACAAGATATTTGACTCTATTTATAGGTGGACTACAAGCTACTGGTATGGTATTTTTCATGATATCAAGTGGTGTTGTGAGAATGGATCAAACTATGTTTGTTATAAATACTATTGTGATATTGACAGCAGGAACTGTATTTTTGATGTGGGTAGGAGAGCAAATATCTGTATATGGTATTGGAAACGGAATATCTCTAATAATATGCTTAAACATAATTGCAAGCTTACCTTCAGCAACGATAGGATTAATAAATAAATATATAGCAAATGGAAATGCTAAAACTGGTATATTGGTTATAGCAATTATAGCAGCTTTAATTGTGATATTGGTCGCTGCAATAGTTGCATTTGAACTTGCACAGCGAAGAATACCTATATTATATGCAGGAAGAAATATGCAGGGCAAAAATTCAATTGCCTCAAAAACATACCTTCCGCTAAAACTAAATACTGCTGGTGTAATGCCAATAATATTTGCATCAGTATTGATGATGATACCAAGTGTTATGCTTAGCTTTACCAAACGAGTAAATGAAGAACTATATGTATTTCTAGAAAGATATGTTTTTGGTGCTGGAAGTATAGGGTATATTTTGATATTAGCAGTATTGGTTATGTTCTTTACTTTCTTTTATACTGCAATGGTTTTTGATCCGCAAAAAGTTGCAGATAATCTAAAGAAAAGTGGAGGAACAATACCTGGAATAAGACCCGGTGAAGAGACAGTAGATTATCTTGAAGCAGTAGTAACTAACATGACATGGGGTGGAGCAGTGTTCCTAACTTTATTAGCAGTTTTACCAAGTTTATTAAGTTTAGTTTTAAATATAGACTTGTATATAGGTGGGACTGGTTTACTGATAGTAGTGGGAGTAGCACTAGATAGTTTACAGCAAGTAAATGCTCATCTTGTAATGAGAGACTACGAAGGCTTTATATCATAGACTGAAATAACTAGAAAGATTTAAAACTTAAATGGAGGTTGACAAAAAGTATGGATTTTAGAAAAAGGTTTTTCTAAAAGGACTTTTTTCGTCAACCTCTATGATATATAATAAAGTTAACATGCGTAGTTATTGATTTTATAAATCTTGATAAAAAGAATAACTGTGTGTGGCTGATTTTAAAATAAAAATGTATAAATTAAAATATAGGAGGAATTTGATGAATTTAATGCTATTAGGAGCTCCAGGAGCAGGGAAAGGAACTCAAGCCAAAATTTTGATTGATAAGTACAATATACCTCAAATATCTACAGGAGATATTTTGAGAGAAGCTGTAAAAAATGGGACAGAGATGGGACTTAAAGCAAAAAAAGCAATGGATAACGGAGAATTAGTATCTGACGATATAATAATAGGTATAATCAAAGATAGATTATCCCAAGATGACTGTAAAAAAGGATTTATACTTGATGGATTTCCAAGAACAATACCACAAGCAAAAGCTTTGGAAACATTGATGAAAGAGATGGATATAAAACTAGATAAAGTAATATCATTGGAAGTGCCTGATGAAGAAATCGTTGAAAGAATAACAGGAAGACGAGTATCAAAAACAACAGGTAAAATTTATCATATAAAATATAATCCGCCAGTGGATGAAAAAGAAGAAGATTTAATTATAAGAAAAGATGACAATAAAGAGACAGTACTAAAAAGATTGACAGCGTATCATAAACAAACGGCACCGTTGGTAGATTTTTACAAGGAAAAAGGCGTATTTGCTGAAGTAGATGGAACGCAAAATATAGTTGAAATCACTAAAAGTATAGAAGGAATATTAGAAGGGAAATGATAGATGATTGTATTAAAAACTAGAACCGAAATAGAAAAAATTAGTAATTCAAATAAGATAATTGCTGAATTACTAGATGAAATATTACCAAAACATATAAAGCCTGGAATAAGTACATTTGAATTAGATAAAATAGCTGAAGACTTTATCTTGTCAAAAGGAGCGAAACCAGGATTTAAAGGATATAAGGTTTCGCCGTATTATCCAGCATATCCGGCGACGCTATGTACATCAGTCAATGAACAGGTAGTGCATGGTATACCTAAGCGAACCGTTGTATTGCAAGAAGGTGACATTGTAAGTATAGATGTAGGAACATTGCTAGAAGGGTATTATGGAGATGCTGCAAGGACTTTCGAGGTAGGGAAAATATCCGAAGATGATAAAAAATTATTAAAAATAACTAAAGAAGCACTATATAAAGGAATTGAACAGGCTAAAGTAGGCAATAGAATAACAGATATATCAAATGCAATACAAGTGTATGCAGAAAATGAAGGATATTCACTTGTGCGTGATTATTGTGGACATGGTATAGGAAAAAACTTGCACGAAGATCCACAAATACCAAATTTTGGGATACCAAATCGAGGCGCAAAAATAGAAAATGGGATGGTAATAGCAATAGAGCCAATGGTGAATCAGGGAACATACAAGGTCAAAACCTTGAGTGATAAATGGACAGTAGTGACTATAGACAAAAAAAAATCAGCTCATTTTGAGCATTCAGTTGCGATAATAGATGGAAAAGCCCGAATTTTGAGTATCTTGGACTAAAATAATTGACAGGGGCGAAGGCTAAAAAAACATAGACAATTTTATATTAATGTGATATAATAATAGAAAATTTTTAAATGAGGTGTAGGGCATGGCAAAAGAAGATGTAATAGAACTTGAAGGGGTTGTGCTAGAGGCATTGCCAAATGCAATGTTTAAGGTAGAATTGGAAAATAAGCATGTTGTGTTGGCACATATATCTGGTAAAATGAGGATGCATTATATTAAGATTTTGCCTGGAGATAAAGTATTGGTGCAAATGTCACCATATGATTTGTCAAGAGGTAGGATTGTATATAGAAAGAAATAAAAGAAAGGAGGGAAAGATGAAAGTAAGAGCTTCGGTTAAGCCGATATGCGACAAATGTAAAGTAATCAAACGTAAAGGTAAGATCAGAGTTATCTGTGAAAACCCAAAACACAAACAAGTACAAGGATAGTCATCAGCTGTAAAGGTATGTATTGTTGAGAGACAAGAGCTATTTTGGCCGAAAGCTAAACTAGGCATACTGAAGAAAGTATTTAGGCAGTTAATATACTGCTGAATATATATATGAACAGTAAAGGATGTCATTTAAATTTTTGAGAGGAGGAACTGTAAATTGGCAAGAATTGCTGGAATCGATATACCTCGTAATAAGAGAGTTGAAATAGCACTAACTTATATTTACGGTATTGGAAAAAATACAGCTCTGGAAGTTTTGAAAAAGGCAAATGTAAATCAAGACACGAGAGTTAAAGAATTAACAGATGAAGAAGTAGGTAAACTAAGAAATATAATTGAAAACGAGTACAAAATAGAGGGAGAGCTTAGAAAAGAGCTGAGACTAAACATAAAAAGACTTTTGGATATAAGATGTTATAGAGGACTAAGACATAGACAAGGTTTACCTGTTAGAGGTCAAAAAACTAAAACAAATGCAAGAACAAGAAAAGGTCCTGTAAAGGCAGCAATCAAGAAAAAATAGTCTATTGATAATTTAAGGAGGTAAGTTTAAGTGGCGAAAAAAAGAACAGCGTCTTCGTCTATGAAAAAGAAAAACTTGAAAAGTATCCCAACAGGGATTGCACATATACATTCAACTTTTAATAACACAATAGTAACAATTACTGACTCAGAAGGAAAAGTTGTAACTTGGAAAAGTGGCGGAACAAGTGGATTTAAAGGGACGAAAAAAGGAACTCCATTTGCAGCTCAAATAGCAGCAGAAGAAGCAGCTAAAGTAGCAATGGAAAATGGAATGAAAAAGTTAGAAGTAAAAGTGAAAGGTCCTGGATCAGGAAGAGAAGCGACAATAAGATCATTACAAGCCGCAGGATTAGAAGTAACTGCGATAAAAGATGTGACACCTGTTCCACATAATGGTTGTAGACCACCAAAAAGAAGAAGAGTATAATTTTATACAGGGAGGAGAGGCAGAGTAAATGGCAAGAAATAGAGAGCCTATTTTAAAAAGATGTAGAAACTTAGGCATAGATCCTATAATCTTAGGAATAACTAAAAAATCAAGAAGAAATATAAGAGAAAATGCAAATAGAAAACCAACAGAATATGCAATTCAATTAAAAGAAAAGCAAAAGCTTAAATTTATATATGGAATGCTAGAAAAACAATTTTATAAATACTATGAAGAAGCTAATAGAAGAGAAGGAGTAACAGGTGAATTAATACTTCAGTATCTAGAGAGAAGACTTGACAATGTAGTTTTCAGATTAGGATTTGCTAAAACTAGAAGACAAGCAAGACAAATTGTAAGTCATGGTCATGTTACAGTAAATGGTAAGAAAGTAGATATTGCATCATATAGATTAAATCAAGAAGATGTAATATCGGTATTGCCACAGTCAAAAGATTTGGCTATAATCAAAGAAGGAATTGAAGCAGTAAGAGGAGTATCTTCTTGGTTAGAATTGAATGCTGACAAATTAGAAGGAAAAGTGCTACAACTGCCAACAAGAGATGTTATAGATTTTGAAGTTCACGAAGAGTTGATAGTAGAATTCTACTCTAGATAATAAGATCCTTACGTAAGGAGTGAAGTAGATGTTAGAAATCGAAAAGATTGCAAGTAATATAAAAATATCTGAAGAAAAAGAAAATGAGTTTAAAGCAAAATATATTATAGAACCTTTGTACAGAGGTTATGGAAATACGTTGGGGAATGCTTTGAGAAGAGTGTTGTTGTCGTCTATTCCAGGAGCAGCTATAAAGGC
>CAZDNU010000429.1:0-2685 GCA_964506865.1 uncultured Fusobacteriales bacterium
GATTACTTTTGCTATGCATAGCAAAGAGATTTCTCTTGCCCAGAAAGGTCGATTAAATATAAAAAATCATGATTTTGAAAACGATGGTAGCATCGCTCTAAAAGGTGAATGGGAATTTTATTGGGACAAAACACTAAGCCCGGAAGATTTTGGAGGCGAGATAAGTCAAGAACCTCTATATACGTATGTCCCTCAAGATTGGAATAATTACAAACAATTTGATAGAGCTTTCCCTGCACACGGCAAAGCTACATACAGGCTCGTCATTCATGGACAAAACCTACCAAAGCAACTTTGTTTTTATATGAAGCATCAAGGAACATACCACAAGCTATGGATAAACGGCAAATTACTTTCATCTTATGGTGAGATAGGCTCAAAGCAAGCTTTTCCTCAAAAAAATATAAATAAGTCTGATAATTTATTTCATGTGAAAAATGACAAAATAGAAATTATAATGCAAATATCCAATGAACATTTTTCTCATGGTGGATTTTGGAGTCCTATAAAGATAGGCACGTATAAAGATATCAACTCAAAATTTTTATTGGAAATGTCTCTATTTTCTATCTTTATAGGTATGCTTTTGATCAGTAGTGTTTATCATCTGTTTTTATATCTATTTCGAAAAAAAAGAGTTATCACTTTATATTTTTCGCTGTACTCATTTGCCATAAGTTTGCATAGTTTTCTTAGTACAGGTATTAGCACTCTATTTATAAGTGAGGGAATCCCATTTGAGCTACGATACAAATTAGAGTATTATAGTTTATTTTTATCCACTATATCTCTGACTCTTTACGTTAGATATTTCTTTAAAAAAGATTTGAAAAAAATTATCCTACAGTTTACTATTATCTATACGCTCGTTTTCGCTATCATTGTAGGAGTAAGTTCGATCCGATTTTATGATATATTTATTATCGCCTATTCAGCATACATTATCCTTTTGTTAATTTATATGCTGTTTATACTGATTCGTAACGCATTTAAGAGGTCAAAAAACGCTCTATTTTTATTTATAGGATTTGCTATTATGGGACTTAGCTTTGCATTGGATCTTTTGGGTACAAAAGGATATATCTATACTATTCCACATATATCTTTTATAGGATTTGCTATATTTACTATCTTTCAAGCTTTGCTTTTGGCCAGAGAATTTTCAAAAGCCTTTGGGACTATAGAAACTATGAGCCAAGAATTACTTTCGCTAGATAAATTAAAAGATGAATTTTTGGCAAATACTTCACATGAATTAAAAACACCTCTAAATGGTATAATTGGTATTGCTGATTCGCTAGTAACAGGTGCTACAGGGAAATTGAATTCGCAAACTATCAACAACCTAAATATAATTGTATCTAGTGGAAAAAGACTCGAAAGATTGGTAAATGACATCCTTGACTTTTCCAAGCTGAAAAACTCCGATATTGCGCTTAATAAAAAACCTGTGGATATATACAAGCTTTGCGAAGCTATTGTTGCTACTTTCAAGGTCTTGCAACTTGATAACAAATTGAAAATCGAAAATAAGATAGCAAAAGATTTCAAAAAAATATATGCTGACAAAAATAGAGTAGAACAGATTTTGTACAATTTGATTGGAAACGCAGTCAAGTTTACCCACCAAGGTTATGTGCAAATATCAGCATCAATAGACGAATACAATATGGCTATAATATCTATCGCAGATACGGGAATAGGTATTCCAGTAGAAAAACAAAATGCTATATTTAATTCTTTTGAACAAGTGGATGGTTCTATTTCCAAAGAATTTGGCGGAACAGGGCTAGGGCTTAGCATCACAAAGCAGTTAATAGAAGTGAATGGCGGTAAAATATGGGTAAAATCAAAACCTAATAAGGGATCTACTTTCTCTTTTTCGCTACCTATATCTGATCTACAAGAAACAGAAAGCAAGGAAACTGATAATAATCTTATAATAGAAAGCCATCAACAAGATATATGGCAAAATAAATTACAGATAAATAATCAGCACAAAGAGTTTAATACCAAGATTTTAATAGTAGATGATGAACCGGTCAACTTACAGGTGCTTATAAATTACTTACATCTAAAAGGATTTGATGTTACTTTTGCGCTTAGCGGTCAAGAAGCCTTGGATCTTTTGTCAAATAATACTGACTTTAGTGCTATTATACTAGATGTAATGTTGCCAAAGATGTCAGGGTATGAAGTATGTAAAAAAATACGAGAAGATTATAGTCTTTTTGAGCTACCTATAATTATGCTTACTGCAAAATCAAGACCTGAAGAGATTGTACATGGCTTTTATGCAGGTGCTAATGATTATTTGGCAAAACCATTTGAAAAGGATGAGCTTTTTGCTAGAATAGATACTTTGGTATCACTAAAAAATGCTGTTTCGGATACTATTTCTAAGACCAAAGAGTATGAAAAAGAAAAACAGCAACGTGTATTTACCGAAAATCTTATAAATATAGTAAAAAAACTAGCTTCAACATTGGATTTTGAAAGTTTAATTGATATTTTTAACGAGCAACTTTCAAATTTTATTCCAATAAAATCATATTTTATATTAAATCTTATAAATGAAAAAACTGAAATATTAAAAAATAATACGAATTATAATATAGATTTAAATATATTTTACAAAGAAAATAAAAATTTGGTTCAGAATATCCACGAATCACAAAACACTTT
>CAZDNU010000430.1:0-1743 GCA_964506865.1 uncultured Fusobacteriales bacterium
TTTTTTTCTTTTTCATCTATATTTATTCTATCAATACGCCTCAATACTTCTTTTTCATCTATTATACTATTTATTTCATATTCTGTAAATACTTTCCACCGCTTGTCAAACAAGTCTAGATTTTTGTATACTGTTGTGTCAATTCTTTCAAATACATCGGCCAGTCTTTTCTTTCCAAACATATTTCCATATTTATGCAAAATCATATTTCGTGCGAGCTTTTTTTCTGCATCAGTATTATACTTTATAAATTCCATGTAGTAATGTATCAGTATTCCTTCTTTTCGTGCAAATTCAAGTTCCAATGAGTAGTTAAATTTTGCTTCATCTATTTTCAATGCTTTTGATTTTGCCAAATCGTCACTAGAGTATACCGTATCAGCAAAATAATCCTCTCCATATAATTTATAGGAAATTCTCTTTGGTTTTATATCTGTATTAACTATTTTTTCAAGTTTTCCTATACTTACGCCGTTAAAAAAGTCTTGCTCGCTATAGCCAGGAAAACTAGAAAATAAGCCTTTTAGAAATACATCCTCACTTGATAAAGTTTTTTCTTCATTATACTTGCTATAGACATATATATATAGGTTTGTTTTGGGACGCGTTAGAGCAACGTATATATTATTGATCTCCTCTAAAAATATTTTTTGCTCTTCTATTTCTTCAAAATCAAAACCGCAATTTGAAATTACATCTCTATATTTTGCAGTTGAAAAAAGATAATCATTCACATTTGAATATTTTTCATCCATTTTGATATAAAACTTAAATCCTTTATTTTGAGGAATTTTTCTTGAAATCTCCCAATACAAAAATTGATTTTCAAATTCTAGACCTTTTGACTTATGAATAGTCATCAATTTTATTGAGTTTTCATCAGAAACAACCTCTTGACGCATAATTGCTTCATTACTATTTTCTTCAATATATTTTAGAAAATCACTTAAACTATTATGCTGTTTAGCAATTGATATAAATTTATGAATATTTTTTATATCATTTGGACTCTCAAATTTTTCGACTACTCCAGTTTTTAAAAATAGATCATTTTTCATTTTTTCAACAAAACTATTTTCTTTTTCAATATAAGTTAAGTTATTTCTATAATCTTTTACTATATCTCTTAATACATGAAAAATGTTTTTTAGATTTATCTCAAAATCTAGCTCTATGCTACTTCCTTGGATATATTTTTCAATTTCCATCTTGTTTTGCAGGATCACTTTCAAATATTTTGCTTCGATATCAATAAGATCACTTCTTAAAAAACGAATCAAATCAAAAAAATCTAGGTATGCTATATACCGCAAAATAAAATATAAACCTTTTATCGCTTTGTGTTCAAGTAATGTTTCACCATCATTTATTATATAAGGAATATTTTTTTCTGTTAATTTGTCAGCAATTTTATAAAGGTGTTTCTTTTTTCGTGCTATTATTCCTGTCTTCGAATAATCAATCGGATCATTTTTTAAGCGCTGAACTATACATTCTAATAATTCATCTTCCTCTGCCTCATTGCTTTGTATCTTGGAATATACATATCCGCCTTGTTTTATAGCTTTTACATCAAAATATTGCCACTTATCATTGAGTCCTGTAAAAAATCTATTTACAAATTCAATTATTATATCTTTGCTTCGATACGATGTTGACATCTGCTCTTCATTACTTTGCAAAATATCATCTAAATTTTCAAATAATTTCTTTTCGCCACCTCGCCAACCATATATACTTTGT